>JASJGW010000335.1:0-5877 GCA_033791305.1 Gammaproteobacteria bacterium
ATCCGCTACGAGAATGGGCGAGTGACACTGGCTGATATCTCTGAAACACAGGGCATCTCGCTGTCATATCTTGAGCAGTTGTTCGCACGCTTGAAGAAGTCAGGCCTGGTAGAGGGCACGCGTGGCCCCGGTGGAGGTTACCGTCTGGCCTATCCCCCCGGGGATATATCCATTGCACAGGTGATTAACGCCATTGGCGAAGGTATCGATGTCACCCTGTGCGAGGGTGACGAGGATTGTCAGGGTGGTGAGCGCTGCCTGACGCATGCGCTGTGGGAGAAACTGGGCAGGGAAATCTACACCTTTCTGGATGATATAACGCTGGCCGGTTTTCTGCAGCGTGAGCAGGTTGGCGAGTTGGTACGGCGACAGCAGGGTAATGCGATGCCGGCTATGGTTGAACTGAACAGCACGATGGCCTGATACGCCACACGATATTTTTGTACTATAGACATACAGGTATTTCGAATGAACTTTAGTATTCCGATCTACATGGATTATTCTGCAACCACACCGGTCGACGAGCGGGTGGCTGAAAAGATGTGCAGTTATCTGACGCGCCAGGGATTGTTCGGTAATCCGGCATCGCGTTCACACGAGTTCGGGTGGAAAGCGGAGGAGGCCGTGGAACAGGCGCGCGTTGATGTGGCGCGACTCATAAATGCCAATCCGAAAGAAATTATCTGGACGTCGGGCGCGACAGAATCGGACAACCTCGCGATCAAGGGTGCAGCTCATTTCTATCAGAAGAAGGGTAAACACATTGTTACCCTCAAGACCGAGCACAAGGCGGTTCTGGATACCTGTCGTCAGCTGGAACGTGAAGGTTATGAAGTGACCTACCTGGATCCCGAGCCTAATGGGTTGCTGGATCTGAAGAAATTTGAAGCCGCACTGCGTGATGACACTATCGTGGTTTCCATTATGCACGTGAATAACGAGATTGGCGTCATTCAGGATATTGCCGCCATTGGCGAGATTTGCCGTGATCGCAAGATTATCTTTCATGTCGATGCGGCACAGAGTGCCGGCAAGGTCGAGATCGATATCGAGAAGCTCAAGGTCGACCTGATGTCATTCTCGGCTCACAAGGTTTATGGCCCGAAGGGTATTGGTGTGCTGTATGTGCGTCGCAAACCGCGCGTACGACTGGAGGCGCAGATGCATGGCGGCGGCCATGAACGCGGCCTGCGTTCCGGTACCTTGCCGACGCACCAGATTGTCGGCATGGGCGAGGCCTTCCGGATTGCACGTGAAGAGATGGCTGAAGATGAAGCTCGCATCCGGGGTTTGCGTGACCGGCTCTGGAACAGCCTGAACGACATGGAAGAGGTCTACCTCAACGGTGATATGGATCAGCGCATTGCCGGTAACCTGAATGTCAGTTTTAATTTTGTAGAGGGCGAGAGCCTGATCATGGCCCTGAAAGACATGGCCGTATCCTCGGGCTCTGCCTGTACCAGTTCCAGCCTGGAGCCATCTTATGTGTTACGGGCTATCGGGCGGAATGATGAACTTGCCCACAGCTCCATACGTTTTACTATTGGCCGTTTTACCACCGCGGAAGAGGTCGATTACGTCGCCATTCTGCTGCGGGAAAAGGTCAACAAGCTGCGGGAACTTTCACCGCTCTGGGATATGTACAAGGAAGGTATCGATCTTGATTCCGTGCAGTGGGCAGCGCACTAGGTAACAGTTATGGCAATCTCATTAACAGCAGCTGCGGCCGAGCGTGTAAAGACCTTCATGGAAAAGCGGGGCACGGGTGTTGGCTTGCGTCTGGGCGTGAAGACGATGGGCTGTTCCGGTATGGCCTATGTCATGGAGTACGCCGATGTGATCGAAGATGATGACATCGTTTTTGACGACCAGGGCATCAAGATACTGGTTACCCCCAAGAGCCTGGTTTACCTGGATGGCACAGAGCTTGATTACGCACGGGAGGGACTGAACGAGGGATTCCAGTTCAATAACCCCAATGTCAAGGACGCGTGCGGCTGTGGGGAAAGTTTTAACGTCTGATGTCGGCAAACTGCTGACGTTCTCACTGGATTCTTTTGTGCTTTACGATGGCTGCGGATCTTTCCACAACCCACTTTAAACTGTTTGGCCTGCCACCGTCATTTGATGTGGATATGGTGCAGCTCGACAGTCGTTATCGTGAGCTGCAGCGGGCAGTGCATCCCGATCGTTTTGCCAGTGCCGGCGATCAGGAACGGCGCATTTCCATGCAGCTGGCGACCCAAATCAATGAGGGCTATCAAGTTCTGAAGGACCCGCTGCGGCGCGGGCGCTATTTGCTTGAGCTGGGTGGTTACCGTTTTGCTGACGGACAGCATACCAACAATGATGTGGAATTCCTCATGGAACAGATGGAACTGCGCGAGTCATTGGGTGAAGTGCGGGAGGCAGATGATACTTTTGCCGCGCTCGGGAAAATCATGGACCGTATTGCCGGGGATAGTGAGCGGCTGCAGGCGGTCTTGCACAAGCAGTTCGCAGCGGGAGACCCGTATGGTTACGGGTGTAGTGACTGTATTGCGGAGACGCTGACAAGGATGCAGTTCTTCCACAAGCTCCAGGAAGAGGCCATGGAGCTGGAAGTAACACTTGAGGATGAGATTAGCTAGAATTGTGGGCTGTCGCCTGATGGATGCGCGGTGCTTAACCCGTCCCGAGTTGGTGAATGACGGGTAACAAATTGACGTAACCGTCGGATTGATAGCACACCACGCCAGGCGCGCCAAATATTACGGATACACAATGGCACTTTTACAAATATCAGAACCCGGTGAATCAACTGCACCGCACCAGCATCGGCTGGCGGCGGGCATTGATCTTGGTACCACCAATTCCCTGGTGGCGAGTGTCCGCAGTGGTGTGGCAGAGACCTTGCCGGACAGCGATGGTCACCACCTGCTGCCATCCGTGGTGCACTATTCTGCCGACGCCAGCCCGGTTGTTGGGCAGTCGGCACTGTCGTTCGCTGAAGCAGACCCGCTGAATACCATTGCCTCCGTAAAACGCCTGATGGGCCGCGGTGTTGAGGATGTGAAACACGCGGGTAACTACTTGCCATATGAGTTTGTACCGGGCAACAGTGGTATGCCGTTGCTGCATACCGCAGAAGGGGATGTCAGCCCGGTCGAGGTATCAGCCGAGATCCTCCGCAAGCTGCGAACGCGTGCCGTGGAAACCCTCGGTGGTGATTTGCACGGCGTGGTCGTCACGGTACCGGCCTATTTCGATGATGCGCAGCGCCAGGCAACCAAAGATGCCGCCCGGCTTGCGGGCCTGAACGTTCTGCGTCTGCTGAATGAGCCAACAGCGGCTGCTGTTGCCTATGGCCTTGATAAAGGTTCTGAAGGCGTGATTGCTATCTATGACCTGGGTGGCGGTACTTTCGATATTTCTATCCTGCGTCTGCACAAGGGCGTCTTTGAAGTCCTGTCCACGGCAGGGGATTCGGCGCTGGGTGGTGATGACATGGATCACCTGCTTGCAGACTGGCTGATGCAGCAGGCAGGTATTGATGCCGGCGTCGGTCATGGACAAAAGCGTCATTTACTGCAGCTTGCCCGGGCTGCCAAGGAGGCGTTGTCCAGGCAGGACACTACTGCTATTACCGTCAACCACGAGGATGGCTCCTCATGGTCAGGCAATCTTTCCCGTGCTGACTTCAACACGCTGGTTGCACCGCTGGTAGAAAAGACCCTCGGACCCTGTCGCCGTGCGCTACGCGATGCCGGCATGCGCGCCGCTGACGTGCAGTCGGTTGTCATGGTGGGTGGTTCCACCCGCGTGCCACTGGTGCGTAAACGGGTTGCCGATTTCTTTGACACAGAGCCGATGCTGGATCTTGATCCCGATAAGGTGGTTGCCATTGGTGCTGCCATCCAGGCAGACATCCTTGCCGGCAACAAACCGGGGGATGATATGTTGCTGCTGGATGTGATTCCGCTGTCGCTGGGGCTTGAGACCATGGGTGGTCTGACAGAAAAGGTTATTCACCGTAATACTACCATCCCGACAGCGCGGGCACAGGAATTTACGACCTTCAAGGACGGGCAGACAGCCATGTCATTGCACGTGGTACAGGGCGAGCGTGAGCTGGTCGATGATTGCCGTTCGCTGGCGAGGTTCGAACTGCGGGATATCCCCCCGATGGTGGCGGGTGCGGCCCGCATCAGGGTCGCCTTCCAGGTAGATGCCGATGGGTTGCTGAATGTCACGGCAGAGGAACAGACGCAGGGCGTCACCAGCAGTATCGAGGTCAAGCCTTCGTATGGTCTGGGTGATAATGACATCGAAACCATGCTGCGGGATTCCATGGAGTATGCGGCCGAAGACCGGGATGCACGTCGCCTGCGGGAAGAGCAGGTAGACGCCGAGCGTGTGCTGGAGGCCTTGCAGTCAGCACTGGCTGTGGATGGTGACAGCTTGCTGGATGCAAAGGAGCGCAGTGCCATCGATGCGACGGCATACGAGCTTGCTGAACAGCGCAAGGGCGGTGACTATCGGGCCATAAAAAAGGCCATTGAAGCGGTTGAAAAGGCAAGCAGTGCCTATGTCGAACGCCGTATGAACAGCAGTATCCACGATGCCATGGCTGGACACAGGGTCGATGAATTCAGTTCCTGATTATTACGAGTCACGATTTTCAAGAGAGACAGCAGTTATGCCACAAATAATATTCTTGCCGCACGAGGAAATCTGCCCGGAGGGCGCTGTTATCCAGACAGCGCCCGGTACCACTGTTTGTGATGCGGCATTGCAAAATGGTATTGAGATTGAACATGCCTGCGAGAAATCCTGTGCCTGTACCACCTGCCATGTGTATATCCGGGAAGGTGCCGAGTCACTGACGGAATCCGATGAAGACGAGGATGACCTGCTAGACAAGGCCTGGGGTCTGGATCCCGATTCACGCCTGAGTTGCCAGGCTACCGTTACTGACCAGGACCTGGTGGTAGAGATTCCGAAGTACACCATCAACATGGTGAGTGAAAACCACTAACAAGGTGGTGTGGAGAATAATATGACCCTGAAATGGACTGATGTGCTGGAAATAGCGATCGAGCTGGAAGACGCACACCCGGATGCCGATTTGATGCATGTGAATTTTGTTGATCTGCGTAACTGGGTGATGGCACTCGATGACTTCGATGATGCCCCGGACCATTGTGGCGAACGCATCCTTGAAGGTATCCAGATGGCCTGGATTGAAGAACGGGGATAACAACGTTCTTTCGAATTTGGTGGTTCATGACGGGTACGTCGCTTCCCTCCTTTACCTGTCCTGCGCGCGGCATTGAAAGCAGGATGGGTAAAGTGCAGCGTACCCGGCATGCTGATAGAGGGCGGTATGTACAAGCTGATTACTGTGTTGCTCTCTCTGACAGCTGGTCTGGTGCTGGGGTGGTCTGCACATGACCGCTGGAGCACCGGCTCCATGCAGCTTGTCGCACCGGACACACCGCTTGTTTCACCACCAATAGATACCCGGCCGCCGGTAACGTTGAGTGGGCCGGTGTTGGGCGGCCATGCCGATAGCGTGACGAAGTTGTTACAACGCCACGCCTACCCGGAGGCAGTTGCACGCTATGATTCCTTGCAGGCGTTGGCGGATACCGCCGGGATGCAGCAGGCAAAGGCGGCCATTCTGTTACATGCGCATGAACTTGTTAAGTCCCGGGACTTTGCTGCTGCAGCGCAACTGTTACACCGCTTTCTGGTGGTGGCATACCGTGATATAGATGCACGCCTGCTGCTGGCGGAGACGTATTTCGGGCAGCAGGACTATCTGGCGGCAAGCGCGCAATTATATGAGGCCAGGGGGGCTGCTTACCGCCCGGAGATGCTGGCACGTATCACGCG
>JASJGW010000336.1:0-3612 GCA_033791305.1 Gammaproteobacteria bacterium
GGCCAACGCGTAGCCAAGCAGGAAAATGACATCGGCCAGCAGGGGGTCGAGGCCCGCCTTGGAAGAAGCGGGTGGTTGTGTGTGTTCAGGATCCATATATCCTCAAAATGCGGCCTTTTCTCTGTTCGGCAAGGTAGAAGGTGCCAACAATGACGGATTGCGGGGAACGCAGGTGTGTTGCCAGCACATCGATAGCACCTTGCCGGTAACGCAGTAACCGTCCAAAGTTTGTCCGGCCCCAGGTGATGAGGATGGTGCCGTCATCCAGGCGATTCAGGAAGGCCGGTTTGACCAGCCCTGTTGCCCGGAATACACTCTATATCGATTGTACATGTCACAATGGCTTTATGTCTTCCCTCATTGGAAGACGCAGATAAAGACCCGCTGGACCACCTGCGGTTTCCTAAGAAAAAGGGGTATTCTTCGTTATAATCCCGCAGGCACCGTTAGGCAGCACCCTGCACGGCCAGCACACCTGACCGACCCGGCACCTCATCCCACACGACTGGCCGTGTCGGTAATGCAGTCTGGTCCAGTGATGTACAGGTATCCCGCAATGTCCCCAGCGTATCACCTGCCGCCTGCCAGCCGGCTAACAGACGTTGCATGACGGGTGACAAGGCCATGCCTTCCAGCTCCGCATGCAGAGTATAGACGTGACCATCGGGCAACGCCTTGCGACTTGCATCGAACACCACCTCGTGCACATTAGCAGCAGAAATATCATCTCGACCAATTAATTCATCGAGCGTCGGCAACGTGGTCGGAATCTGCAGACAAGCCGAAGCAACACCCTCCATCCGCGGGTAAAATGCCGACTCGCCGCGGACGTCGCTGGCATAGCTGAAGCCGAACTCTTCTTCCAGCGCCAGTGCATGGGCATTGATCTGCCAGCCTGCCGCACCGATCACATCAGCCTCACGGCCGAACACCTCCTGAAACACATCGACCGCACGCTGCATTTCACGCCGCGTCCAGTCGGCATTCTTTTTAGCCACAAAATCCTGCCAGCGTATGTGATCATAGCAGTGAATGCCAACCTCATGACCGGCAGCAGCGACCTCGCGCATGACGTGTCCCGCGCGGCGACCAATGTGCGGCCCGGGTAACAATGTGCCGTACATCAAGGTCTTCAGGCCGTAGTGACTGGCTACCGAGGTACGTCGTACCTTGGAGAGGAAGCCCGGGCGAAACACCCGCCGCAACGCCCGGCCGGTATGATCCGGTCCAAGGCTAAACAAAAAGGTTGCCCGAACCTGGTGCCTGTCGAACAACCGCAGCAGTGCCGGCACCCCGTCCAGCGTGCCCCGCAAGGTATCGACATCAACTTTCAGTGCAATCTGCACTGGTACTCCTTCAGGGTACTAGTCATCCAGCAAGGCACTCGCTTCACCCACTTCGCCACGGTACGCCTCGAAAATACCCCTGAGTGCATCACGCACGTCCACCTGCGGCTCCCAGTCCAGTTCCTGCCGCGTATTCTCTATCCATGGCACGCGCGTCTGGATGTCCTGGTAGCCCTCGCCATAGTATTTTGAGGAACTCACATCCACCAGTGTCACCTGCTTCGCCCCCGGACTGTATTCCGGAAACTCCATGGCAATCTCCAGCATCATCTCTGCCAGCTCGCGCACCGACAGGTCATTCTTCGGGTTACCGATATTGTAGATCTTGCCGGTCGCAGCACCATCCTTGTTCTCGATAATCTTCACCAGCGCCGCCACACCGTCACTGTAGTTGGTAAAACTGCGACGCTGCTGACCGCCATCGACCAGCTTGATCGGTTCACCGCGGGCAATGTGTCCGAGGAACTGGGTAACCACTCGCGAACTGCCTTCCTTGGGGGTATGCAGACTGTCGAGCCCGGGACCAATCCAGTTAAACGGCCGGAACAGAGTGTAGTCGAAACCCTGCTGCTGGCCGTAAGCGGCAATGACGCGGTCCATCAACTGCTTGGAGCAGGAATAGATCCAGCGTGGCTTCGTCAGCGGCCCCAGCATCAGCGTCGACTCGTACGGATGGAATTCACTGTCGGTGCACATGCCGTAGACCTCGGAGGTCGAGGGGAACAGCACCCGTTTCTTGTACTTGACGCAGTTGCGCACAATCGGCAGGTTCGCCTCGAAGTCCAGTTCGAAAACCGCCAGCGGATCCTGTACGTAGGTCGCCGGCGTGGCAATGGCCACCAGCGGCAGCACCACGTCGCATTTCTTGATGTGGTACTCAACCCATTCGTGATTGATGGTGATGTCACCTTCAAAAAAATGGAAGCGCTCGTGATCCATCAGGTCGGCAACCCGCATCGATTGCATGTCCATGCCATAGACATGCCAGGTAGTGGTTTCAAGTATCAGTTTCGACAAATGGTGACCGATGAAACCGTTCACCCCGAGAATGAGAATATTCATGTAAGCGCTCCTGTGAGAATTCCTGTCAAGTAAGGTCCAGTTCCGCAGTGCCGAACTGCGCACGAAAGCCCGGTTCATCCAGCAGCTCGCCATTTACGGCGAGGGTGGTCAGCTCAAGTTGCCGCCCGTCGACGCAGTCTGCCCGGCAATGACCCGCCTGCCAGTAGATCCGTGGAGCCTTCCCGGCCGCTGGCCGCGCACGGTAATAGCTCCCCAGCACCTGCAAGCTGACTCCCTGTGTGTCGAAAAATGCGCCCGGATAGGGCGGGGCCACAGCCCGAATCAGGTTATGAATCTCGCGCGCCGATTTGTGCCAGTCAATGCGGCCGTCCTCCGGACGACGTCCGCCAAAATAGCTGCCGGCTGACAAATCCAGCGCGGTCTCCTGCGCACGACCTTCCAGCAGCAACGGCACGCACCTTAGCAATAGCTGTTCTGCCGCACAAGTCAACTTCTGGAACACCGCATGCGCGGTATCGTTTGGCAAAATGGCCACCGCCTGCTGGTCCAGTAACGCACCCGCATCCGGTTTGATTTCCATGCGGTGCAAACTGACCCCGGTTTCCGTTTCACCGTGCAGCACGGCCCAGTTAACCGGCACCCGGCCTCGGTACTTCGGCAACAGCGAACCGTGCAGGTTATAGGCACCAATCGCCGGAATCGCCAGCAGTTCTGCGCCGAGCATATGGCGATAATAAAATGAAAACAGCACATCCGGCTGACAGGTACGCACCTGCTCAAGCACCTCTGCCGCATTGGGATCTGATGGTGTAATCACCGGGATATCATTCGCTGCTGCCAGTTCGGCGACACTGGAAAACCAGATGGTTTCGTCAGGGTCGTCGACATGCGTGACGACCAGGCGAATATCAACGCCGAGAGCAAGCAACACGGACAAGCCATGCACACCGACGTCATGGTACGCGAACACCACGACACGCTTTGGCGAGCCACTCATGTGTCGCTGTTGTCCTGCGATTGCTTACCCGGCTGCAGTACCGTGCCCACCAGAAACCGTGGCCGCTTGCGTACCTGCACATAAATTCTGCCAATGTATTCACCCAGCATGCCGATGCCGAACAACACGATACCGATCAGGAAAAAGGCAATTGCAAATAATGTAAACAGCCCTTCCACTTCCGGCCCGACCATGAGCCGGCGCACGCCCAGGTAAATAACGAACAAAAAGGAAATAACGGCGATC
>JASJGW010000337.1:0-3193 GCA_033791305.1 Gammaproteobacteria bacterium
TAAGCTATCAGAAATAACCAAACGTTACGCAGCTGCCTGACCTCATGCAATGTTTCCCATATACGAGTAAAACCTCCCTTTAATACTGCCAGCGACCAGGCTGATTGTTCCCCACCTGGCTCATCGACCAGCAACATTAACGGCATGGAGAATAACAACCACCAGACAGCCACCATCAGGAATGACACCCGTATAGCTGTCGTTCCGTCAGCAAGGCCGAAGCGTTCCGGGTGCAATACCATCATCACGTTTACCGACAACAGCAAGCCTCCACCAAGGTAACCGAGCGAGAAACCAAGCGCTGAGGTGTGATCGATGTCTTCTTTTTTGGACACGAATGGCAATAACGAATCAGAGAAAACATTGCTTCCGGAGAAACCAATCAGTGCGCACACATACAGAAATGCAGCCAGAAGCCAGTCGCCCTGATTGGCCAGATACAAACTACCCGTCATCAAGACACCAAGAAAAGCAAAGGAAAACAGCAATGCCTTGCGCCTGCTCATGCAATCGGCAATCGCACCCAATACCGGTGCCAGCATGACGATCAATACACTTGCCAGGGAATTTGCCATACCCAGCCTGAAGGTACTTGTTGTCGGATCAACCCCCGTATTCCAGTAGTCCTTGAAGAACACCGGGAAGAATCCGGCCATTACGGTTGTAGCAAACGCCGAATTTGCCCAGTCATACATGGCCCACCCCCACTTCTGGCGGGGGGAGTTAAATTCATCTGACATCGGTACAAGCCCGGCTTTTCATGGATAATAGACCCGGAATCAGCTTACGTGATGCAATGGTTACAGAAGACCGACCATTTTGGAATACAAAAACACTCGAGGTGATGACGACCAATGAATGGGAGTCTCTCTGCGATGGCTGTGGGCGATGTTGTCTGCACAAGCTTGAAGATATTGATACCGGATTGTACTTCTACACCAACGTCGCATGCCACCTGCTGGATAGCGAAACTTGCCGCTGCAGGGATTACCCGAACCGGCTGTCGCTGGTAAAGGACTGCCTGGTTCTATCAGCGACAGATCACGAACACTACAAGTGGCTGCCAACGACCTGTGCCTATCGACGGCTGGCAAATGGCATGGACCTGGAGTGGTGGCATCCGCTAGTATCCGGTATCCCTGACACGGTTCACGAGGCACGTATATCGGTCCGCAACCGGACTGTCAGTGAAAATGAAGTCAGCAAAGAACAGCTTGAAGACCACATAGTCAGCTGGGTTGACTTCTAGCAAGCACCCAGCAGGCGGCCAGAAAAACCCGCTAGTGTTCCCGCGTGGCGAGAAACCTGATATCGGGCCACTTCTCAATCGCCAGGTCCAGATTCACCCTCGTCGGTGCGATATAAACAAGCGCGCCACTCTGATCCTCGCCAAGGTTCTCATAGGCCTTGGCACGGAACCGCTCTTCCATTACACGGTCATCACATTCTATCCAGCGCGCCGTGGCCACAGAAACCGCCTCAAATTGACACTCTACGCCATATTCAGATTTCAACCGGTGTGCAACCACATCAAATTGCAGGACGCCAACAGCTCCCAGGATCAGGGCATTGTTTTTCAGGGGCCGAAACAGCTGAGTGGCGCCCTCCTCGCATAACTGGTCCAGCCCTTTTTGCAGGGCCTTCATCCGCAACGGGTCCTTCAAAATCGCTCGCCTGAACAACTCCGGTGCAAAATTCGGGATGCCGGTGAACTTCAGGTCTTCACCCTGTGTAAAGGTGTCACCGATTCTAATGGTTCCATGATTATGCAAGCCGATAATATCACCCGTATAGGCCTCATCAACATGCCCCCGCTCCGAGGCAAGGAAGGTCACGGCATTGGACACCTGCACATCGCGGCCAATACGGACGTGACGCATTTTCATGCCCTTCCGGTAGCTGCCCGAGCAAATCCTCAGGAAGGCAATACGATCACGGTGGGCCGGGTCCATATTGGCCTGTATCTTGAAGACAAACCCGGAGAATTTAGTCTCCGCAGGATCGACAATCCGGGTTGTAGTACTGCGCGGTAGTGGTGACGGAGCAATTTTAACAAAATGTTCCAGCAACTCATTCACACCGAAATTATTGATTGCCGAACCAAATGAAACAGGGGTCAGCTCACCCGTCAGGTATGCTGCATGGTCAAACTCGTGACTGGCCCCGGCTACCAGTTCAATTTCATCACGCAGTTCGGCTGCCTGATCACCCAACAACTCATCCAGGAGCAGGTTGTCCAGTCCCGGTATTATCCTGACATCCTGACGTTCAGTATTTTTACCGGCTTCATAAAGATGTACGGCATCATTAAGGATATGATAAATACCCTTGAACCGCTTGCCCATGCCAACCGGCCAGGTAATCGGCGCGCACTTGATCTTCAGGATTTCTTCTACTTCATCCAGCAACTCGATCGGATCACGTCCCTCCCGATCAAGCTTGTTGATAAAGGTAGATATCGGTGTATCACGCAGTCGGCAAACATCCATGAGTTTGATCGTACGGGCCTCAACACCCTTCGCACAATCGATCACCATTAATGCGGAATCAACGGCTGTCAATGTCCGATAGGTGTCTTCCGAAAAATCTTCATGGCCCGGGGTATCCAGTAAATTAATAATGGCATCACCGTATGGAAACTGCATCACGGAAGAGGTCACTGAAATGCCGCGCTGCTTCTCCAGCTCCATCCAGTCAGATGTCGCATGACGAGCCGCCTTGCGGCCCTTCACTGTACCGGCCTGCTGTATCGCACCACCATACAACAGCAACTTCTCTGTCAGGGTGGTCTTACCCGCATCCGGGTGGGAAATAATGGCAAAGGTACGACGTCGCTTTGCCTCTTGTTCAGAACGACTCATTTTAACGGGAACATCCAGAAAACCAGAAAGGCGCGTATTTTACCTGATGACCGGCAAAACGTCGTCAGGATTTCATATACACAAAGAACCTGCTACAGGGTACGCGCGAGAATCAGCGCATCCTCCCGTCCATCACCTGCAGGGTAATAGTCGTGCCGATTGCCGAGCTCATTAAATCCCTCATCCTCATAAAGGGCCCGCGCGGACGCATTTGAGGGCCGCACCTCCAGAAAGATCACTTCGGTATTGTGTCGCCGGGCAATCGCCACCAGATGCCTGAGCATTTTCCTGCCTATACCCTGCTGCCGTGATTCTTTGCGTACACAAATGTT
>JASJGW010000338.1:0-5041 GCA_033791305.1 Gammaproteobacteria bacterium
GGTCCCGATGACCAGTGGCTGTACCTGCCGGCACTGAAACGTGTCAAGCGCATTGCCTCTGACAACAAGTCAGGACCATTCATGGGCAGCGAGTTTGCCTATGAAGACATCACTTCACAGGAGATCGACAAATACACCTACAAGTTCCTGCGGGATGACACCCTCGACGGGCTGGATGTTTTTGTATTCGAGCGCTACCCGGTTGACAAGAAGTCCGGTTACACGCGGCAAATCATCTGGCTGGACCAGGAAAACTACAAGGAGCGCAAGATCGAGTACTATGACCGCAAGAACGCCTTGCTGAAGACACTGGTATTCGCAGACTACAATCTTTACCTCGACAAGTACTACCGTGCCCATGATATGTACATGGTAAACCACCAGAAAGGCAAAAGTACCCGCCTGTTGCAGTCAAACTTCGATTTTGATGTCGAACTGACTGGCCGCGACTTCGACAAGAACTCACTCAAACGCGCACGCTAGTGTAGCGTAACGGATATAGAATCAACACGCTGAGTACCGGTTGTTTATTCAATAGCCACGGAATCCACGCAGAACACGGAAAATTCTCTATTAAAACATTTATTCTTTCGTGTTGTTGCGTGTATTCCGTGGCAATAATATCTCTCTTTATCAGGTTGAAGGAACGCTGGATTCCTGCACGCAGGAAACGTCTGCTACATTTTATTGCCGTATTTATTATCCCGGCTTTCCCGGTGCAAGCCGGTGACTGGAGCGGGTATGTAGCCGGGGAATTTCTGGGTTTCACAGAGAACCCGCAGTTCTCTTCCCAGTACAACACCTATCTTTCGATCGCAGCCGAACCCGAGTACCTCCATGAGTGGAATGAAGGAAATGACATATTCACCTTCACACCCTATGCCATGGGGGACAACCATGACTACCTCCGCACACACACAGACATCCGTGAACTCTCATGGATTCATGCCGCTGACAACTGGGAGCTGACGACTGGCATCAGCAAGGTCTTCTGGGGGGTTACGGAATCAGTACACCTGGTCGACATCATCAACCAGACCGACCTGGTCGTGAACGAAGACGGTGAAGACAAACTCGGACAGCCAATGGCAAACCTGTCGTTGATCCGCGACTGGGGTGTGGTTGACCTGTTTGTGTTACCGGGATTCAGGGAACGGACTTTTCCTTCAAAGAACGGCCGTCCCCGCTTCGGAGTAAACATCGATACCGACAAGGTATTTTACGAATCGGGTGCCGAGGAATGGCATACTGACTTTGCCATACGCTGGTCTCATTACATTGGTGCCGTTGACATCGGTATTGCGCACTTTCACGGCACCACACGCCAGCCACGTTTCATTGTCCAGCCTGCCGCGATCAACCCGGCGGCAGGGACGATCAGTGAAATCAACCCGCTCTACGAGCTTATCGATCAAACCAGCATCGACCTGCAAGCCATTTATGGCAGTTGGCTATGGAAACTGGAAGCGATTACACGCAGCGGCCAGGGAGACCGGTTTTATTCATATGCAGGCGGCTATGAATATACCCTCGTTGGCGTCTTTGAATCCCAGATGGATATCGGTGTAATTACAGAGTACCTGTATGACAGCCGCGGCGATGAAATCAAGCAAGACAAGGCACTGCAGGGCGAACCATTCGACCTATCAACCTTCCAGAGAGACCTGGTACTTGGCGCCCGCCTGACGTTTAATGACGCCCAGAGCACAGAGGTACTGGCCAGCGTCATCGTCGACCTGGAAGGTGGCGGTCAGAGTTATAACATTGAGGCCAGCCGGCGTATTGGCAACAACTGGAAATTGTCACTCGAGGCCCGGGGGCTGTCAAATACTCCAAATGATACTGTTATGGCCAGTTTCAAGGACGACAACCGATTGCGCCTGGAACTGGCACGTTATTTCTGACACCCGCTGACAATACAGCCTATGGAACAATGAATCTGTGGACAACTTCCTTTCTGGATAGTCCTTCTGACCGGATGGCAACTGCCACCATGTGCTCCAATCCCGGCCTGAGGACAGTGAACTGCCAGTGCCTCCCTTGACCGCTCGACGGTGACTGAAACCTGATCCTGTATTGCCCACTACCCTCTATTTCAAAGAAGTAATCCTTTTTAGCATGTGCGATCCCGACACCAAGGGCCTTGCAGTAAGCCTCGCGCAGTGTCCAGTAGGCAAGAAATCTTTCCAGGAATGCCTGCCCCCTCAGCTTCTTCAATTCTGCCTGTTCTGGCTCCGCGAACATTTTCTCCGCAATACCCGCCTGGTCTCCCCGTGCATGAATCTTCTCAGCATCAATGCCACAGTCCGCATTCAAAGTCACGACACAAGCCGCCAGTCCTGATGTATGGGTCAGGTTAAAACGTAATGAACAGGATATATCCGGGCTTGATACTTCGGGACGGCCAAATTCATTCCTGGAGAATTGCCAGACCAGGGGGTCAACATCGATATAAGCGGAAAGCACCCTGCGTACCAGGGCATGTGACACAAGAAACAGATGCCGGTCCTTGTCAAAATGGAACCGCTGGTGTCGCGCACTTTCTTCCGGCGACAGAATAGCTGCATAGTATGCCAGTCGTTCCGGATCAGTAATGGCTTCCGGCGTTGAGAACCATACATGCACCTCACTTTCCAGCTGCCGCAACAAGGGCGGACCGGCCTCGTAAATATTTTTCATTATTGGATATCAGCCGTTCAGAATATGCAGATCACGGGTCATTACCCATGCCCCGCCGATTGTACCGGTTGATTACCAGTTTACTGGAAACGATCTGAGCTTGCTTAAGACAGCGCTTTGATGTAACGAATGCGACAGAATGTCGCACCCCCCCTCCAGCATGGTTGCCGGACAGACACGGTCATAGCATCATGGACTAATGTTACCAGCATCTGATACTTCCCCCGATGAAATGGCCCGCAGAATCCTGCGGCGGCTGTTCCTGCTACGCAACATCACTGTTGCCGGTGCCGGTGCCGGTGTTGCCGTAGCCAACCACTTCTTTGAACTCAGTCTGCCCCTGCGCCCGATCCTTGTTACACTGGCACTGCTGGCCGGCCTTAACATACTGACATGGTTACGGCTTAAAACAGAATTTACTGTCAGCAACACGGAAATATTCATCCAGATGCTGCTGGATGTTGCCGGCATCACCAGCCTGTTTTACTTCACCGGCGGCGCCGCCAACCCGTTTGTGTGGTTTTATCTCCTGCCACTCATGATTGCAGCGACCATCCTGCCACGTACCCATACATGGATCATGGCGGGTATAACCGTACTCTGCTACTCTGCCTTGTTCTTTTATGCAATACCGCTGGGTTCCGCTCATGAGCATCATGAAAGCGGCTTCCAGATGCACGTATTCGGAATGTGGCTGGGATTTGTAATGAGCGCAGGGTTTGTTGCAGTGATCATTGTCGGCATGGCACACAACCTGCGCGAACGTGACCGGAAGCTGGCCGAGGCCCGCGAGCAGGCCCTGCAGAATGAACGCCTGGTTGCGCTGGGCACACTGGCGACCGGTGCTGCGCATGAACTGGGTACCCCCCTGGGAACCATGGCTATCCTGACAGCGGACCTGGAACAGGAATATACCGATTCAGCAGACCGTGACCTGCATCGGAAACTCGGAATTCTGCGTGGCCAAATTAACCGCTGCAAGGAAACCCTGTCTGTTATCTCAGCCTCGGCGGGTGCCGGACGCGCGGAGTCCGGCCACCGGATGACTGTCAATGACTACCTTGATGAAGTTATTGCCGAATGGCAGAGACAGCGCCCGGATGCCATCATCAACGTGACTATCAATAACCCGGTGGTTACAGCAAATATCCTGGCAGAACGCACCCTCACCCAGGCATTGATTAATATACTCAACAACGCCGCAGACGCCTCACCCGATGACATCTCGTTCCAGGCTAGCTGGGCCAGCGAAATACTGACCATGGAAGTTTCTGATCGTGGACCGGGACTGAATGCAGAGATCCATGATCAGCTCGGCAAGATGCCCGTGACGACCAAGGACGAGGGACTGGGTGTAGGGCTGTACCTGGCACAAGCGACCATTCAGCGCCTTGGCGGCAAACTGTCAATCAGTAACCGGGAGGCTGGTGGCACCACCCTGCATATCACCCTACCTTTACTTACAGATGATGTCGCAGGATGTACTGAGGAACGCAGCGCATCTGCAGAAATTTCTTAAAAAAGGTTTTCAAACATGGGGAATGACGACATACAAGAACCGGTATTGCTACTCGTCGATGACGACGAGGTCTATTGCGAGGTACTGGCAAGCGCACTTACCAAACGAAACTATGCAGTCTCTGTCGCCCACAATCTGTCAACGGCACTACAACTCGCCAGGGACACCGAACCGGAATACGCCGTTGTTGATCTCCGTATCGGGACAGAGTCAGGCCTGGAACTGGTTAAACAACTCGCCACACTGGATGAAAATACCCGCATCATCATGCTGACCGGCTATGCCAGCGTAGCAACGGCCGTGGAATCCATCAAGCTGGGCGCAGTACATTATCTGACCAAACCGGCAACAGCCGATGAAGTGGTCGCCGCACTACACCGCGAGGAAGGTGACCCCTCTGTCGAGCCATCAGGACAACCGCTGTCTGTAAAACGTCTGGAATGGGAACACTTGCAAAAGGTGCTCACCGAACACGACGGTAACATCTCTGCTGCCGCACGCGCCCTGAACATGCACCGCCGCACATTACAGCGCAAACTCGCCAAACACCCAGTGAGGGAATAAAGCCCCGCCCGCATTGTTGTTTTTTTGACACACCCCGTAACAAATGAAAGCGATGATCTACAGTCGCTTGACAAATACACAACATTAGTGTTGTTTTATTGCCTCGTTTAATGTAGTGTCCACGACACAGCAAGGGAGGGGAAACAAAGGTCAGTCTCACAGAAGACCGGACAGCGTAATACGTTCCCCAGCGCTATTTATCTTGAACGAGGAGAATTAGATGCCCAATCACCACTCTGTTGTACATCATTTACGCACCTGTGGCATTGCCGGACTGCT
>JASJGW010000339.1:0-3417 GCA_033791305.1 Gammaproteobacteria bacterium
GGCCGTGTTCGCCGGGGAATAATGCACCCTTCCAGAAAAACTGCGTTTCATCCGGGCTGCAGTGGATATGAGAATTTTCATCCGCTAACGGAAGCAGCTGTTAATCTTTCTCCGGCACACCCTGCCAGAGCATTTGATAACCAAGTTCATAGGTCTCGTCACAAAAATCTACCAGTGCCTCGAATTTCTCGTTGAAGACTTTGTCCGCATGTGACTTCTCGTGTTGCTCAAACGACTTCCAGAAAGTTACAATGGCCAGCTCGCCCTGCTTGATCTTGGCGACCGCCTCATTGCCTTCAGGGGCATCGCCAACCGTACCCTCTGTAGAAACAAACCCGGAATACTTATAGACCTGCCCTGCAATGAAGCCGCCCTCATCGTCACCGTAAGTATTTTTCACGACATTGCACATCTCACCAAGCACCAGTTCGACGTCTTCAACAGTGACCCCGTCCTTCAGGTCAACCACGTTGAACATCATCACACAGCCAAAAGGTATTTCAATGGGTTCAAACATAGTGTTTCTCCGTTAATGCCTTTGACAGGCGTCAATATATTCCGATTATTCTCTGGTTACGCGACATCTTTATAATTCATAATCCGGCTGGCGGGCCCAATGCTGTTGCGTAACCAATAGCACCGGTGCCGGTGATAACACTATTCAGGACTCAACGCGCTCAACCCACACGTACTTGCCAGACTCAAGTGTTTGCTCGCCATCCCAGCGGTAGGCCACCAGCCTGCCCCCGGGTTTCGCCACACTGTAATCAACACAGGCGATGTTCGGGGCCAGCGGCTCCGGCTTCCCCTCCATCCAGTAATGGCCAAGAAAGACCGGTGGCGCCTCATGCGAATACTCCACCAGGTGGTCGCTCGCTACTGCGTCATCGGGTATGTGGGTCCGGGCGCTCTCCGGACCCATGAAGGCATCCCTGTAAGTCATAACCCGCCGGTCCCACCAGCGCACACGTATGTTGTGGCGTACATTCCCGTCCTTGTCGCTGAAGCTGGCACCGTTTTTCAGGGCAATTTCCTTGCCCTTCAGGAGCGTCTCTATTGCCGTGTACTGCCAGGTTCCCTTGCGGCATGACAGCCGCAGCAGATCTTCACTCAGATGGTGGTCGCCATCCTGGTATTGCAGGATTTCAGCTATCTCGTGCCTCTCCCAACAGGCATGAACAATTCTCAGGTCACCCAGTTCCAGCCACAGGGGCAATGTCATGAACCAGTTGATGGTCTCTTCATACTCGGCCGGTGAGCCATTATAGGCATCAAGGAAGGCCTGGTGCTGTCCACGATTCTTTGCAGAATGCGGCCTGAGATAACCTCCCGCCTCATGATCGGGGGTGTAATACGCAATCGCGTTGAACTCGTGGTTGCCCATGACCGACAGTGCCGTGCCTGAGTCGATCATCGTCCTGACGATTGCAATCACCTCGCACTGGAAATCGCCGCGGTCAATAAAGTCGCCCAGGAAGATCACCTTGCGTGATGGATGGCGGTACACCCCGGTCGCCTTCAGGTAACCCAGCTTTTCCAGCAGGGCCTCAAGGCTCTGACTGTGCCCGTGTATATCGCCAATAATGTCGTAACTCAATGCAGCCAATCAGGCTCCTCCCATTCACCTCCCCGCCAATCCGTCATTAAAAGGGGTGTTGTCATTGCCCGGCAGTGGACTTGATCGGTTCGGTGGCTTGTATACCGCGGCCGGAATGGCCGTTCACACAAATGGGCAGCCACATTCGGGCAATACCCCGGTCATTGCCGGCTTTTCGGGCGGATTTGTGCAACCCGCCACTAATCAATAAAACCGCCGGATACATCCTCGAAGGCGGGCGCAGATATTTGTCTTCCATTGATCACAACATACGCCTAAACAGCCCCGTTTTACATGCCACGAATTGCAAACAATCGTAAACAGGCACCGACATGACAAGGACATGTTGAAGCCCCCGCAAACCGCGCGTACCATGCCGCCTGTATTTCTTCTTATTACGCTGACACAGCCCTACCGGAAAGGACACACGTTACCATGCATACCAGTCATAGCACGCAGCGAGGCGCTTCCGCCATCACCCTCATCATCATCCTGGCGATCATCGGCGCAGGCACCTACCTCGGACTGCAGTACATCCCCCAATACATCGAGGCCAGCACCGTGGACGCCATCCTGAGCAGCATCGAGCAGACCCATGAAGAAAAGCCCGTCAGCAGCGCAAGCAACATCCGGAACATGATCGACAAGCAGCTGGACATAAACCAGATGGGTGACCTGAGGGACAGCTTCAAGGTAACGCAGGATGACGAGATCTACATCGTCAATGTCAGCTATGAAAGGGAGCTGAACCTGATTTACGAGAAGAAGCTCATGAAACACGAGAAATCCATCACCCTGAGATAACAGGGCCAGAAATTGCCAAATAGCGACAAATCATACAGACCTCACTGTTTCATAAAACATTAATATAATTCTGCAGGGTGCGCCGTGTGCACCATGAATCAACAGCTTGCCTGTTCTTTTCGGTGCGCACGGCGCACCCTGCTAGGGTTCGTCATATTGATCAGAGCTCCTTAATTCCAACTATCAACAGAACAGTGGTGATAGATATACTGCCCCTGAATGACCGTAATTGCCTGCTTTGTAAATCTTAAGAAAAACACGTTTCAATCTAATTACTGCTATTATTCGCACATGCAAACGCATTTATAGGCTATATTTATAAGGCGCATAAAAACAGCCTATAGAAATATGCTATAGTTTACTGAATTTCATGCAGTAGTCGAAACAGGATGGAACTTCGATGACCAAGGCCCCAAACAAACTGTTTCTGTCGATCGCCATCCTCTGTACTGCATGCATGCTGCTACCGGCACACGCCGAGCAAACGCTGGCACGCGTGACTGCCCCGAATCAATTCACCATCCAGTTACCGGACGTTAATCGCGAGGCACTTATCGAACAGGTCAGGGAACTGCGCAGCCAGCTCATACAGCGCAAGCAAGCGCTCGCACAGATCATCGCGGACAAGAAACTGGATAGCAGCGATGCCTTCATCACGACCATCATGCCCGGCGGACTGATCTATGCCGGCTACAAAAAAGTTCGTTATGAGCAGGCGAAGAACGAACTGGCCAGCGTCACCGCCGATATCGAGGAATTCTCCGGTGATCTTCTGGCCATGCAGCCCGAATCTGCGCCGGTAGCCGTCGCACGGCTACACTAAGGTCGGTAAACTTTCCCGGGGGACAGAGCCCCCCCTGTTACATGCCTTCTTGCCATTCCATCACGCTGCTTCACAGCGTATAAAGCATCTATGAAAGTACCTAAAAGATTGAAACCACTGGTCGACGATGGACTGGTCGATGAGATTCTCTCCCAGTTGATGAGCGGTAAAGAAGCGCAGGTGTATGTGGTTC
>JASJGW010000340.1:0-10139 GCA_033791305.1 Gammaproteobacteria bacterium
CCAGTCCTTTTTCTGTCTCGGAGAGTACATAGTCGTGCGGGCAGATTTTCTTCACCTGGCCCGAGACGACCTTGGCCTTGCACTTGCCACAGTTGCCGTTGCTGCAACCGTAGTCCAGTGCCAGTCCGCTACGCAGACCCGCTTCCAGAATTGAGTCGGAGCCTTCGATAAAGAATTCATGCCCGCTGGGCAGGATGCGTACCTGTGCTGCCATTACACGCAGAAAAGCCTCTCTGGCAATAATGTCCGAATCATCGGCCGCTGTCTCCGTGGATGTCAGTGCCAGTGTGAACCAGTCTTTAAGTTTACTGAAAGACTGCTCCTGCGTCTTTTCCGCAGCGGGTTCCAGCTCGGCAAGTTTTTGCTGCATATCGGTCACCAGGTTGCGATTACGTCGTGCCTCCTGCCGCGCCTGGGCAAGTTCCTGTCCGAGTGCCAGGATGCGGGCTGCCAGTGTGTCGGTGTCCGGGGCCTCGTCATCATCGGGGCGCACAATTTTATTGACTGCCTGCTCCATGATGTGCCCGACGCGTTCGAGCATGGTGGTGTCTTCCACCTGCGTCTGTGGGTAAACCCGCAGCAGGTCTGCGAGCAGCAGTTCCCCTTCAAAAGTACGTAATTCACCCTGCCGGATTTTTGTTTGCAGTGCACCGCGCTTCACGCCTACCAGACGTGCAGCACGTGACAGTGTGATGAGACGCGGCATAATTCCCTCCATGATACTGCGGCCATTTTTTCAGTACTCTAGCATAAGTGATTTGCGAATGGCTGCTGCGATATACTGCTGGTACTCCGGCAACACGGGATTGATGGAGTACTAGTGACATGATTGAAATTCTCACCGGCGATATCACCAGACTGGAAGTCGATGCCATTGTGAATGCGGCCAATGGCTCCCTGCTTGGCGGTGGTGGTGTGGATGGCGCCATCCATGCGGCCGCCGGCCCGCTGTTACAGGATTACTGCCGGACACTGCATGGTTGCCGGACGGGTGAGGCCAAGCTGAGTCCAGGGTTTGAGCTGCCTGCGCGCCGGGTTATTCATACGGTAGGGCCGGTCTGGAAGGACGGAAATCACTATGAGGAGCCGCTTCTGCAGGCCTGCTATCGCAACAGTTTCGAGTTGGCCCTGCAAAACGACGTGCGCTCGATTGCCTTTCCGGCCATCAGCACCGGTGTCTATGGCTATCCGAAAGAACCGGCTGCCGATATTGCCGTGGCCGCGATGCTGGATTATGAAGACCGTTTCGAGCGCATTATCGCCTGCTGTTTCAGTGACCGTGATGCTGCGTTGTATCGATCTGTATTACAGAAACTGCGTGGACCTTGATAAATGGTTGTGTATTGAATACGCGATTTATTCAAAGAACCTCTGATTAATTCGTTATTCCGGCCGGAGCGTAAGGGAGAGCCGGAATCCAGTGAATTAAATACAGGCGGTTACTGGATCCCGGCCTTCGCCGGGATGACGGAAGAATAATTAATCAGGATTCCTTAAGGTCGGATCTATCGCCTGATTTTATGGTGATATCTATTTGCTCTGTTCTGTCGTAACGGCGGCATTAGGAAGAAATAACACCGGGTCGATACGTGCATCATTCAAACTGACACCCCAGTGCAGGTGCGGGCCGGTAACCCGGCCGGTCATACCGACTTCGCCAAGTTTATCGCCGGTTGTAAGCGTTTGTCCGGGCGTGACGTCAATCTTGCTCATGTGGCAATACATGGTGACCAGGCCCTGGCCGTGATCGAGCAGTACCGTGTTGCCGTTGAAGAAAAAGTCACCGGTGTCGAGTACGGTGCCGGGTGCCGGGGCCTTTATCGGGGCGCCTTCCGGGGCGGCGATATCCAACCCACTGTGCGGATTACGCGCCTGTTCATTAAAAAAACGCCGCAGGCCAAACGGGCTGCTGGTGGGGCCGGTAACCGGTTGCTGGAATTCAATGACTACATTCTCCCGGGGCGACCAGTGACGTAATGCCTGCTTGATCTGTTTCGATTCGCGTGAGATACGTTCCATATCGCGCTTTTCCGGGTTGACCTTGCGTTTATCCTTGATGGTGATGTGCTGTTCTTCGTAGGCTTTGTCTTCCACCTGAAAGCCCAGACTCAGGGGCTTGCCCTGCCGGTCTGTTACCCGGAGAAAATGCCTGCCGGGTTTGGTTGCCAGTGGCAAGCCGACAATGGCGATGTGCCGGTCGTCCTTCTTTGTTACCAGGACTCTGGTGTCGCCGTAGTGTGCTGAAGCCGGGTCTGTATTTGCCGGCAGGGTGATGACGGCAATGCCGCCGGGTACCGGGGGGGTATCGAGAGACAGTCCCTGGCTGAGCGTGGTGTACAGTACAAGAGTAAACAATACTGAAAGACGTAACATTATCGTGTCTCGCTAACGTTGAAAGTTGTCACTGCATGAGCGGGCTTGACCGCGAAAGGCACTCCGCGCTTGCAGGCATCAGTTCACGGGCAAATCCGCGCCTAGGAATCGACTTTATCAACAGTACACAGCAACCGCCCCTCGGCAAGGCGTGCCTCGATGTGTTCGCCCGCTTTCACAGCACTTGCCTTATGCAGTACATGCTTGTCAGCCTGTCGTGTGATAATCGCGTAACCCCGATCCAGCGTAGCCAGTGGGCTGATGGTGTCCAGTGATTTGCAGGCCACGGCCAGTTGGCGCCGCCGGGTCTGCAGCAGACGGTCGATGGCCGCATGCATGCGTTGTTCCAGTGCCTGCCGCTGCAATTCTGTGCGCTTGATCCGGTGGCCGGGTGTGGTCTGTTTCAATTGTGCGAGCATTTCATTAATAGAGTATCGCAACTTATTGAAATATGAATAGATTGCAAGGCGTGAGCGCTGTTCCATCTCGTCTAGCCGCTGTGCCTGCTGCCGCAGGTACTGGCCTGGATGGCGCAGCTGCAGGCGTTGGTTCAGCCAGCGCAGGCGTTCCTGGCTGTCGGTCAGGGTTTGCCGGATGTGGCGCCCACCGCGTGTCTCCAGTGCGCTGATCTGTGCCAGCCATTCGGTGTGGTCAGGACTGACCAATTCGGCTGCAGCCGAAGGGGTGGGTGCACGCCGGTCGGCCACAAAATCCGTAATGGTGAAGTCGACCTCATGGCCAACGGCACTGATTATCGGGATATGGCAGGCGTGGATGGCGCGGGCAACAATCTCTTCGTTGAAGGCCCACAGGTCTTCCAGTGAGCCGCCACCCCGCGTCAGGATCAATACATCACATTCCTTGCGGGTGGCTGCGGTCTCGAGCATGGTCGCGATTTCCCTGCCGGCGTCCTTGCCCTGTACCGGGACCGGGTAAATGAGTACCGGAATGGCCGGGAAGCGTCGCTTCAGTACGCTGAGTATGTCACGGATGGCGGCACCACTCGGCGAGGTGATAACACCAATGCGCGTGGGCAGTGTTGGCAATGTTTGTTTGGTCTCGGTGGCAAACAGGCCTTCTGTTTCAAGTTTCAGCTTGAGGGCATCAAATGCCTGTTGCAGCACGCCGTCGCCGGCTTCCTGCATGGCTTCCGCGATCAACTGGTAGTCACCCCGGGGTTCGTACAGGCTGATTTTGGCTCGCACCAGCACCTGCATGCCTTCTTCCGGGTTAAAACGCAGCAGCTGGTTGCGGCTGCGGAACATGGCGCCGCGTATTTGTGCCTTGCTGTCCTTGATGGTGAAGTACAGGTGGCCGGAGGAGGGGCGGGCAATATTCGACAGTTCGCCCTCAAGCCAGATACGGGCCAGATCCTGCTCCAGCAATTTCCGCGCGGTCTGGTTCAGGCGGGAGACGGTATAGACGTCCCGATCCGGGGTTCTGGGGCGCTGGTTCAGTGCAGATTCTGACATGGTAGGGAAGGATACACGGAATCGGGGAGAAAAAGCCGGTGTACAGTTTACCGGAGTAGCGCCAGTCCCTATAATTGGCGGCCATTCCCACCAGGCAGAACCCGGAAAACATGCGAATAGCGCAGGAAGCCCTTACTTTTGATGATGTCCTGCTGTTGCCGGCACATTCCATCGTTCTGCCGCGTGATGTCAGCCTGCGCAGTCAGCTGACCCGTGAGATCGAGCTGAGAATTCCCCTGCTGTCTGCCGCCATGGATACTGTTACTGAGTCCAGTTTGGCGATTGCACTGGCCCAGGAAGGCGGGATTGGCATCATTCACAAGAATCTCACGGTCGAGGCACAGGCTGTCGAGGTCCAGCGGGTGAAGAAGTTTGAAAGCGGGGTTATCAAGGACCCGATTACGGTTTCATCGTCAACCAGTATCCGTGAGGTCATTGAGCTGACCCGCGCAAATAATATTTCCGGTGTGCCGGTCGTTGATGGTGATGACCTGGTGGGTATTGTGACCAGCCGCGACCGGCGCTTTGAGACGAATCTTGATCTGCCCGTCACCAAGGTGATGACGCCGAAGGACAAGCTGGTGACGGTACCCGAGGGGGCCGGGAAGGATGAAGTGGTTGCGCTGTTGCACCGGCACCGGATTGAGCGAGTACTGGTGGTGGATGACAATTTCAAGTTGCGCGGCATGATCACCGTCAAGGATATCCAGAAATCCACTGACTACCCAAATGCCTGCAAGGACGAATACGGGCAGCTGCGGGTCGGTGCAGCCGTCGGTACCGGTGGCGATACCGAGGCGCGTGTCGGGGCGCTGGTAGCAGCAGGCGCAGACGTGTTGATCGTCGACACGGCACATGGCCATTCGCAGGGCGTCATCGATCGAGTGCGCTGGGTCAAGCAGCATTACCCGGATATACAGGTGATTGGCGGTAATATTGCGACGGCGGCTGCGGCCCGGGCACTGGTGGAAGCCGGTGCTGACGGCGTCAAGGTGGGTATTGGTCCCGGTTCAATCTGTACCACACGCATCGTGGCAGGTATCGGTGTGCCGCAGATTACGGCGGTTGCCAATGTGGCCGAAGAGCTGCGCAAGGATGGTATTCCCCTGATTGCCGATGGTGGTATTCGCTACTCGGGCGATATTGCCAAGGCACTGGCGGCCGGCGCCTACTCGGTGATGATCGGCAGCATGCTGGCCGGTACTGAAGAGGCACCGGGTGAAGTTGAACTCTATAAAGGGCGCTCCTACAAGGCCTATCGTGGCATGGGCTCTCTGGGTGCCATGAAACAGGGTTCCAGCGACCGCTATTTCCAGGAAGGTGGCGAGCAGGACAAGCTGGTGCCGGAGGGGATCGAAGGCCGCGTTCCCTACAAGGGCACGATGATTACCATTTTGCACCAGCTGATGGGCGGGGTGCGTGCCAGCATGGGGTATACCGGCTGTGCCAGTATCGATGAGATGCGTACCAAGCCCGAATTTATTCGTGTGACCAATGCGGGCATGAGAGAAAGTCATGTGCACGATGTGTCGATTACCAAGGAAGCACCGAATTACCGGGTGTGATCCCTGAGCATGACCCTTCAGATATTCGCTGGCCGGATAATGTCCTGGCGCCCTGGTCCAACCTGCCTTTGATGACAGCTTATTTTGACTTCCAATAACGACATACATGCCCACCGACTCCTGATTCTGGATTTCGGTTCCCAGTACACCCAGCTGATTGCGCGGCGCGTGCGCGAGATCGGGGTGTACTGTGAAATCTATCCCTACGATGTGGACGTGGATGCAATCAGTGCATTTGATCCGCTGGGCATCATCCTTTCCGGAGGACCGGAAACGGTTACCGGTGATGATGCGCCACTGGCACCGCAGGAGGTGTTTGATGTCGGGGTACCATTGCTGGGTATCTGTTATGGCATGCAGGTCATGGCGGCACAGCTGGGTGGCGTAGTCGAGAACTCCATGCAGCATGAATATGGCTATGCGCAGGTACGTGCACGCGGGCATTCACGGTTACTGACCGATATCGAGGACCACACTACAGCGGAAGGCTATGGCTTGCTGGATGTGTGGATGAGTCATGGTGATCGCGTGGTCGAGTTGCCTGCCGGCTTCAAGGTCAGCGCCAGTACAGACAGTGCGCCGATTGCTGCGATGGCAGATGATGAGCGTGCCTATTACGGCATTCAGTTTCACCCTGAAGTGACACACACTCGCCAGGGTGAGCGCATCCTGCACCGTTTTGTAATTGATATTTGCGGTTGTGATGCCCTGTGGACATCCGATCACATTGTTAGCAGCAGTATCCGCGACATTCAGGCGCAGGTCGGTGGCGGCAATGTCCTGCTGGGCCTGTCAGGAGGTGTCGATTCCTCGGTCGTTGCCGCGCTGTTGCACAAGGCTATCGGAGACCAGCTCGTCTGTGTGTTTGTCGATAATGGCCTGCTGCGCTATCAGGAAGGTGACCAGGTTATGGCCACTTTTGCCGAGCACATGGGTGTGCGTGTTATCCGTGTTGATGCCGAAGACCGTTTTCTCTCCGCGTTGCAAGGTGTCGATGATCCTGAGAAGAAGCGCAAAATTATTGGCAATATGTTCATCGAGGTATTCGAAGAGCAGGCAAACAAGCTTAGTGGTGAAACCGAGTGGCTGGCACAGGGGACTATTTATCCTGATGTTATTGAGTCAGCCGGTGCCAAAACCGGCAAGGCGCATTTAATTAAATCACATCATAATGTTGGCGGTCTGCCCGAGCACATGCGCATGCAGTTGTGTGAGCCGTTGCGCGAATTATTCAAAGATGAAGTTCGCAAGCTGGGTGTTGAACTGGGTTTGCCCTATGACATGGTATATCGCCACCCGTTTCCCGGCCCGGGACTGGGAGTGCGGATACTCGGTGAGGTGAAAAAGAAGTATACCGACACGCTGCGACTGGCAGACCATATTTTTATCGAGGAATTGCGTAACAACGACCTGTATGACACGGTCAGCCAGGCGTTTACGGTATTTCTGCCGGTTAAATCTGTCGGTGTAACCGGTGATGGACGGCGCTATTCGTATGTGGTCGCATTGCGTGCGGTTGAGACCATTGATTTCATGACAGCGCGCTGGGCACATCTGCCCTACGAGTTTCTGGATCTTGTCTCCCGCCGCATTATCAATGAAGTACCCGATATATCACGGGTGGCCTACGATATCTCCGGCAAGCCGCCTGCCACGATTGAGTGGGAATAGTCCGTTCCCGATAGTGCCCAGGCCTGATGACTGATCCCGACTGGATGCGAGCCGCACTGATGCTGGCCGAAAGGGCGGCGGCGTCCGGTGAAGTCCCGGTTGGCGCGGTACTGGTGCAAGGGGAGTTATTGCTTGCGGAAGGCTGGAACCAGCCGATTGCCGCGCATGATCCGACAGCGCATGCAGAAGTGATGGCGCTGCGTGCGGCTGGTCAGTCGCTAGGCAATTACCGGCTTGCTGATACAACCCTCTATGTCACCCTGGAACCCTGCCTGATGTGTGTCGGTGCGATCGTGCATGCCCGGGTAGCGCGCCTGGTGTTCGGTGCCTTTGATCCGAAAAGTGGTGCAGTGACGAGTTGTATGCGCGGTTTTGAAGTGCCCGGGCTGAATCACCGGGTTGAATCGAGCGGTGGTGTAAGTGCCGATGAATGCGGCGAGATGCTGAAAGAATTTTTTCGTAACCGACGCGGGTAGTGTGATCAGGATGTTCTCGCAGAGGCGCAAAGGACAAGTCGAGTGAATTATTGGCGAGCTATGCATTTTTTTTCGAGTACATTAATTATCTCAGGAAACCCTTTGGATCCAGGAAAGAGTCAAGAGTTGTACCTGGTGTGGCGTATGAACAAGTCGCTGCTGTTGGTTTTTATTCTGTTGTTTACCGGACCAGTGCCAGCTGATGACAGCCCCCCTGCCAGTGTCGATATGACCCTCGAACGGGTGTCCGAGCATGTGTATTTTGTGCAAGGTATTCCGGGTGTGGCGACCGATAACGAGGGCTTTATTTCCAATGCCGGCGTGATTGTGACCGGAGCCGGTATCGTGATTTTTGACGCACTGGGTACGCCGGCATTATCCCGGATGTTGCTGGAAAAGATCCGGGTGATTACGGATGAACCCGTGGTGCGCGTGATTGTGAGCCATTATCACGCGGACCATGTCTACGGACTGCAGGTTTTCGAGGACCTGAATGCAGATATACTTGCACCGGTTGGTGCAGAAAAGTACCTGGCGTCAGACAGTGCCAGGGAACGGCTTGAAGAGCGTCGTTTTACGCTGGACCCCTGGGTCAATGACAACACGCGTCTGGTCTTTCCGGATCAGTACCTCAGTGAGGGTATGCAATTCCAGCTCGGTGATGTCGAGTTTATCATTACCGTCGTAGGTAATGCCCACTCCGACGGCGACCTGACGCTGTATGTTGAACCTGACCAGGTATTATTTTCCGGCGATATCATTTTTGAGGGACGGGTACCTTTTCTCGGTGATTCCAATACCCGGCGCTGGGTCCGGATACTGGAGCGAATGGAAAAGGAGCAACTGGTTGCCCTGGTTCCCGGTCATGGCGGTCTAGCCGAGAAGCCGAATGAGGCAATCAGTCTTACCCGACGCTACCTGGTGTACTTGCGGGAAAAGATGGGGGAGGCCGTCAACGAGTTTGTGTCTTTCAGCGATGCCTACGAGGAAATCAGCTGGTCGAACTTCGACCATTTACCCGCATTTGAGGAGGCAAACCGGCGCAATGCCTATCAGGTATATCTATCGATGGAAGCCGAAATGCTCGGTGAACAGTAACAGGGAGCCGCTTCCTTTCTCGAGATGTATTACAGCGCAGGTGAATCGAATTGCGGCGGTTCCAGAACTGCCTCCTTGCCTGCAGAGTCTTTTTCCGTCAGCCATACCAGGATGTCGTAGTAGGTGCGGATATTGTCAACATAAAGCACCGGTTCCTGTCCCCGTGCATAGCCATGACGGGTTTGCTGAAACCACTTCTTCTTGCTGAGCAGGGGCAGATTTTCCTTAACATCTACCCAGCTGTCGAAATTACCCTTGTTTTTCTGGGTCAGGATGCGCGCATCCTCAAGGTGTCCATGACCAACGTTATAGGCCGCCAGTGCCAGCCAGGTGCGGTCAGGCTCCGGTATTCTTGCGGGGATGCGTTGCAACATCCTTGCGAGGTAGCGTGCGCCGCCACGAATGCTTTGTTCCGGATCGTTGCGGTCCTTGATGTCCAGATCCTTGGCGGCTGCCTTCGTCAGCATCATGATGCCACGTACTCCTGTTGGTGAAACCGCGTCCGGTTTCCAGTGGGATTCCTGGTAACCAATGGCCGCCAGGAGCCGCCAGTCCATACCAGTTTCACTGGCGGCCTCGATAAAAAAACCTCTGTATCGTGGTAACCGCTGTTCAACATGTGCCTGGTAGCGCCGGGTGCCTACATAGTCAAATTTGCCGATGTGGCCATAGTAGCGATCAATGAGTTGCTCCAGTGTCCCGTCTTCCCTGATGTTCGTAAAGAAGGTATTGGCAGCCTGAAAAAGGCTGTCATCCTTGCTGTGGGGAAACGCCCAGGCCAGGGATTCCGGCGGGCTGATGTCAAAGGCCGGTTTCAGTTCCGGGTAGAAACGTCGGTTGACAGACAGCTCATTGGAGTCCGCAATGGTGTATTCGATCAGTTGTTGCCAGAGCAGGATCAGCAGTTCATCACTGTCCAGTTCCTCGTTTGTATGCCAGGTGAGCCCGGGAAAGTCGTTGCTCAGTTTTTCCAGCAGTTCTTCATGGCTGCTGCCGGCAACGACTTCCAGAATGCCATTGAGATCAGCGAGTGTCTTTGGCCTTGTGGATCCGCTGCGGTAGACAAGCTGTGGCGTGATTTTCTGGTAGACCGGCCCAAAGCGGACCTTTTTCTCGCGCTTCCCGGTTATGGTCAAGCCGGCGGCTGCGAGATTGGCATCACCCAGTGCTGTTAATGGCAGGATGTCACTGAAATTGGGCGGGACGACCATCCGCAGTTCGACACCGAGGTATTCAGCAAAGCGTTTCGCGAGGTCGTATTCAAGACCTGTGGGCCCGTCCGGGCCTTCGAAGTAGGTCGTGGGACTGTTGCGGGTAATGACAATCAGCTCATTATGCGCCTTCACCTGCTCGAGCTCGGTAGGCGGTTTGCCACAAGCCGTCAGTGCGAGGCAAGCCATGCAGGCGAGGCCAAAACGCACCATGGCGGTTACTGCCTTGCATGCGCTAGAATATGCAGTCGAAATGACTGGTTGGAATGCTGC
>JASJGW010000341.1:0-16799 GCA_033791305.1 Gammaproteobacteria bacterium
GCCGTGACAGGTGGTTGGGTTTCGATGTAATCAGCAGACAGGACTGCGAAGCAATCAGGTATGTAGCACCAGAGGTGGCCGGGATTGGGAGTGTGAAGGAAGAACCAAAGTCAGGTAAATCTGATAAACCGAACGTATCCAGGATAAGGTCAGTATGGTTAATATAATAATAGCATCGCATTGCGTGTTTCTTGCATCTGGTAACATACTGTATATAATGACAGCTACTGTATGGATAACCAGTAAATAATCATGCCCAATGACACACTGACCGCACGGCAAGCCGAGATCCTCGAATTGATTCGCAGCTATATTGCTGAAGAGGGTTGTCCGCCTACACGCGCTGAAATCGCCGAAATCCTTGGATTTCGTTCCCCGAATGCCGCGGAAGATCACCTGCGTGCCCTGGAACGCAAGGGTGTGATTGAAATTATTCCGGGCTCTTCGCGTGGGATTCGCCTCCTTGATGAAGAAGAGGAATACGGTTTGCCGGTGGTTGGCCATGTTGCGGCAGGTGAACCCATTCTGGCCGAGCAGAATATCGAGGACTATTGCCAGATTGAGCCTGATACATTCCATCCGCGTGCCGATTATCTGTTGCGCGTCAAAGGTGACAGCATGAAGGATATTGGTATTCATGATAGTGATTTACTGGCGGTACACCACACACCGCATGCTGAAAATGGCCAGATAGTTGTGGCCCGACTGGATGATGAAGTGACCGTAAAACGCTTTCGGCAGCGCGGTTCTATCGTACGGCTGCTGCCGGAGAACCAGGATTACGAACCAATCCGTGTAGACCTGCGAGAGCAGGTGCTGGACATCGAAGGGTTGGCGGTTGGCATAGTACGCAAGGAGATTAGCTAATGAAATCAGTCAGAAAGTTACATCATCTCAATGCATGGGAAAAAAACACGGTACTTTCAACGTCGCTGGTAACATCGACCGGTATCGACGGGCTGGACGGGTTGTTACCCTGTGGAGGCTGGCCGAAGGGTGGGCTTGTTGAACTTATCGTGCCTGATGAATACACCGATGCACTGTCCCTGGTAATGCCGGCACTGGTGCAGTTGAGCTGGCAAGGGAGATGGATTGCCATGGTGGCGCCGCCATGTCAGACACGTGCATGCCTGGTTACAGACGCGGATCTAAACCCTGCCAGAGTGCTGCAGGTAAACCCCCATCCCGGTCGCAGTGCCCTGTGGACAACTGAATCAATGCTGCAGTCGGGTAACTGTAGTGTCGTGCTGGCCTGGCCAAATTGTAATACTGAACTAATGGACAGGCGCCTGCAGAAGGCGGCGGCCAACGGCAAGGCGTTGGGTATTCTGGTCAGGTATGAAGGTCTGTCAATACCGCCATCAGGCGTAGATGTACGTCTTAGACTCGAACTGGGTGCAGAAGGAAGAATGGTGTGTCTCGTCAACAACCAGGGAGAAACGTTATCGGGTGCTGCCCTGCTCAATACATGATGTCTAGCCGGCTACTCCATTCGCCCATCCAGCTTGTTTAGCGAACACTTTTTCGAAGTATTTTTCTGTTGCCAGAATCAGTTTGCGCTGTTCTTCATTAATACCTGATTCTATTGTGCCGACCTTCTGCATCATGGCTAACAGTGAACGGGCCTGTACCACAGTAAACCGGCGGCTGCTTTTTTCAAGAACCTTGTCGAGACTGTCAACCAGATAAATCTCGTCACGTATCAAATGGGAGCTGGCAAGTAGCAGGTCGGCCGCTGCATCACGGTCCAGCTTGAACTCGTTCTCGAAAATCGATTGCACTGAGTGTTTCTGCTCGGTACTGATTTCGCCTTCACACTTGGCTGTCCCGAGTATCAGGACAGCTGCTACATCCAGTGGATCATCAAGATTAAAGACAGGTCTGGTACCGTATTGTTTGCGCCACTGCGAGCGTCGATACCAGAGAAACGGGTTTAACGAAGCCGGGTCAAATCCGGATCGTTGTAGTGCAGTTATTGCCCAGATAAGTCCTGCAACGGCTGAAATGACACCGAGAACGATATGCATTGAAACACTCCCCTTAAATCTGTTCCGTATATAGCGGCAGACAAGGGGGACGGGTTTAGTGGCGATACTCGAAGACAGATGTGGTGCTATATGTGGGCTAATTGTTGGTGGTGGCACCGTTTTTGCAGGATTCCAGCTGTTTCCGGGTATAGACAACATTGGCTTCAGCATTCTGAGCTGACCACGTCAGGTCGACATGTTCGGTATACAGTTCTTTATACTGAAAATGCTGATAGATATTGTATCCGACTGATGCAATGAGAACGATTATGAAGGCACCAATGAAGTCATAGTTAAGGGTTACTTTTTTAGTCATTGGCTGGATTCCAGTCAGTACTCAAGGGAAGTAGAAGCTATTTGCTCGCTATGAAGCGTGCGAGTACCTGTTCAGTGTCGAGGCCGATTTTGTCGGGGTCAACACCAATCAGTCCGCACAGGGAGACGATCTCTATGTGTTCAATCAGGCTGGTAACGCCATCACCCAGACTCACGGCCAGGCACAGGTCGATGAGCAGTTCTGCGATTTCAGGATCTGCTGTCACTGTTTTGATTGTTTTTAATGCGGCTTCTCTACCTTCCTTCGGTGATGCCAGGATGCGACCAGTATAGTGGTTGAATAGATCTACCCCTTCTTGCGGGTTAAAAACTTTCAGCTGGGCAAGGGTTTCCATGATCTGGTCAACCCGGATCCTGTCGGCAAAAGAGACCTGGCCCTCTGACGCACTCACCATGGCGCAGGCAGCCATAGCCGCTTCCAGGAAAGGCCTGTTTTGTTCCTTTTCCGAGCGGTCCTGGAAGAAACGCATCAGGTTACCAAGCATACCGGACATCATAGTCTCCTTTCAAAAAATGTTATGGTGATTATGCGTCTTACAGAACCCGGTTTTCAACCCGGGTGACAATCGTGCAGCCTGCCTCTCCCCGGGACAGGGAGGCTAAGATGGTCAGCAGGTTTCACCTCTACGGAGAGCTGTCTTGCAGTCCTGATACAGGGATATCATGTCTTTCCAGAGTAGACCGGGCTTGCCGGCACTGATAACGGTGTCATCGAGTCGGGTGACAGGCGATATCTCGCGTGTCGAACTGGTCAGCCAGATTTCGTCAGCATTGAACAAGTCAGTTTCTGCGATATCTGCTTCACGAAACGGAATAGTGTGAGCAGCGGCGAGCTCGATAATGAGGTTGCGGGTGATGCCGGGTAGCAGGGCGGGTCCATTGGGTGGTGTGATTAACAGGCCATTTTTTACGATGAAGATATTGCTGGCCGCACCTTCGATGGCATAGCCATCCTTGATTAAAATGGCCTCTGCTGCACCTGCGTCAACCGCCTGTTGACGTAACATGACATTCGACAGCAGGGTAATTGCCTTGATATTACAGTGCTTCCAGCGGATATCCGGCAGGGTAATCGCGGTAGCGCCGGTGATGCTGTCAATATCAACAGTGGCGGCCATCGGCGTGCTCATGGCAAACAGCGTTGGCCTGGTATCTGCCGGAAATGCGTGGTCACGTTTTGCAGCCACACCACGTGTTATCTGCAGGTAGACGGCCTGGTCAGCGCTTTCATTTCGGCTCACCAGTTCCTTGAGCATGGTTTCCCACTCCTTGCCGGATAGCGGGTTGCCGATGCGAACAGCTTCCAGGCTGTTCCCCAGCCGCTTCAGGTGGTGGGCAAGCCGGAACAGCTTGCCGCCGTACACAGGGATGACTTCATAGACTCCGTCACCAAACAGGAAGCCACGATCCATGACCGGGACGCAGGCGTCCTCAAGTGGCAGAAAAGTGCCGTTCAGGTAAGCGGTTGTCATGACCTGGAGCCGTATTATTCGAGATAGAGCAGTGCTTCATCCGAGATGCGTTGCCAGAATGAGCCTTCACCTATCGTCTGCAGACTTACCAGTGGCTGATTGGCAACAACCTCATCGCTCAGTTTGACCTGTACCGTGCCGAGTGGCTGTCCTTCCTTGACCGGTGCCATGATGAGGTCGTTAATACTCATGGAAGCGTCCAGGGATTTGTACTGGCCACGGGGAATGGTGACATAGAGTGTCTGATCAAGCCCGAGGGGGACAGTTTCTGTGCTGCCCTTCCAGATGCGTGAGGTGGTGAGTTTGGTGCCGGCGTCGTAAAGTTTATGGGTTTCAAAGAAACGGAAACCGTAATTAAGCAGGGCCTGGCTGGCATCTACACGTGCGTTGGCGTTCTTGGTGCCCAGTACGACGGTGATCAGCCGCATGCCGTCTTTCTTTGCTGATGTCACCAGGCAATAACCGGCAGAATCCGTGAAACCCGTTTTCAGGCCGTCTACACTTTCGTCCCGCCATAGCAGCTTGTTGCGGTTGTATTGGGTAATGTCGTTGAAGGTAAACTCTTTCTGTGAATACCAGTGATAGTATTCCGGGTATTTTTTAATCAGCAGCGTAGCCAGTCGTGCGATATCTTTTGCCGTCATATAGTGATTTTCATCCGGCAAACCAGTCGTGTTTACGAAGTGACTGCCGGTCATGCCAAGTTCTTCTGCATGTCTGTTCATCAGTGCGGCAAAGGTCTCTTCACTGCCAGCAATGTGTTCAGCCAGTGCCATCGTAGCATCATTACCTGACTGGACAATCATGCCCTGCAGCAGGTCTTCTACAGAGACCTGCTTGTTGACTTCCACGAACATGCGTGAACCGGGCGTGCGCCATGCCTTCTCACTGATGGTAACCATGTCGCCTAAAGTGATATTGCCCGCCTGCAGCTCATTGAAAACCACATAAGCCGTCATTAGTTTGGTAATGCTGGCGGGCTCTACCGACAGGTCGGAGCTATTCTCGGCGAGGATCCGGCCACTTTCAAAGTCCTGAACGATGAATGATTTGGCCCCTGTAGATGGCGGTTTTGGGATGGGCAGTGCTGCGGCCAGGGTGCTGGCTGTGAACAGATGAAATACAATAAATAATAAAAATATCAATCTATTATGCATAGTTATCCTGTTGTGTCTGACAGATTAATAGCTGTGTGCATTGTCCTCATGTGGCGGGCAATTTGCAATGGCTGGGAACGGATAACAACGGTTGGACTAGTTCTTGAGCCTGTTTACTCGGCAAGTGAATGGCTTTCGTTAATGCCCAGCGGCTTGAGCGCCCTTGCTACCCGGTCGAGTTCTGCTGCATCAGATAACGGGCCCACCTGTACCTTGTAAAAGGTGCCGTTATCAACCGCGCTTTCGATGATTCTGACGGCGCCGATATCCTGTGTCTGGATTTTTGTTTGCAGACGTTCGGCATTTTCACGGTTTGAGAAGGCGCCTACCTGCAGATATAAATCTGTATCTCCCTGGTGGTTGACCGGCGCTGAAACAACCGGTGCAGCAAGGGGGGCTGCTGCCGTTGACCTTGCAGACGTACCGGTCGCAATGGCTTCTACTTCTACTTGTCCGGTACCATGTCCTGTGATGCCGAGTTTAACGGCAGCGGTGTAGGACAGGTCTATCAATCGGTCATCATGAAAGGGACCACGGTCATTGACTTTCACAATGACTGAACGGTCGTTACGCAGGTTGGTGACCTCGACATAGGTTGGCAGCGGCAGTGTTTTGTGGGCAGCGGTCATGCCATAGAGGTCGTAAGGCTCGCCACTGGACGTGCGTTTACCCTGAAACTTGGTGCCATACCACGAGGCCAGGCCACGTTCCTTGTAACCCTTGCTTGACGACAGGGTGTGGTAACGCTTGCCATAGACTACGTAGGAAGCAGGATTGCCGTAACGACTCAATGGTTCATGTTTGGGGACAGCATTGGGTATGCCGGAAACATCCCGGGGGTTCAGCGGGGCATCATCGGCCGGTTCCAGCGGGCCTCTGGTGGAACAGGCGGTAAAGCAGATGGCGATGAAGGCCAGGCCGGCCAGGCATAATCGGGTAGCCAGGGGGCGGGTCGGCTCAGCCATTGTTGTGCAGATTCTTTTTGTAGGCATCACGAATTTCCTCGCTTAGCTGGTAGACGGCCATTGCATACAGCGGGCTGTGATTGTAGCGCGTAATCACATAAAAATTATTAAAGCCAAGCCAGTATTCCGGACCATCTTTCTGTTCGAAGCTTATCAGGGATGCGAGCAGTTCATCGGGCAGCACTGCTACGGGTGTGATACCGTCGTGGCGCATGGCATCGAGTACCGTGTTGGGTTTGTAGCCGAGATCGAGAATTGTCTGGTAATCATGTCCTTCTACTTTTGCACGCGTAGCGACAGGGGTGCCGGGTGTCCAGCCGTGGGCATGAAAATAGTTTGCGACACTGCCGATGATGTCTGCCTTGTTGTCCCACAGGTCACGCTTGCCGTCGCCATCAAAATCAACGGCATAATTGCGGTAACTGCTGGGAATGAACTGTCCGTAACCCATGGCACCGGCATAGGAACCGGTTGTGGTGAGCAGGTCGATGTCTTCCTCACGTGCCAGTAGCAGATATTGTTCAAGTTCGCCGGTGAAAAATTTGCTGCGTGGTGGATAGTCAAAGGACAGTGTGGCAAGTGCATCCAGTACCCGGTGTTTGCCGGTATTGCTGCCGTAACGCGTTTCAACACCGATAATTGCGATGATGACCTGCGGGTCAACACCATATTCCGCTGCGGCCTGGTCCAGTATTTCTTTGTTTTCTCCCCAGAAAGTGATGCCCCCCTCGATGCGACTCTGTGTCAGGAAAATTTTGCGGTACTCAAACCAGTGCAGTCTTTTCTCTGCCGGCTTGCGCATCAGCTCCAGGATGTCCTCGCGGCGTTCTGCATTGTCAAGCAAGGTAACCAGTTCATTCCGGTTAAAATCATGCTTGTCAACCATGCGGTCTATAAATGCCTGCACCTGTGGCTGCTGGCTGTAGCTGCTGCCTGCAACCGGCAAGCTTGCTGACAGTGCAGCCAGCAGCAATGTGCGGGAAAGTCCTTCTACTAAAGCCTGTAGCTGCATTAACTGGATTCCTTTAATAAAAAATTCCAGCACATTCTAGCATCGAATGTGACGTCAGGTCGGGAGTAATTTACGGTGTGTTTGTATCGACATAAGGATGCCGAACCCGGCCATCAGGGTAACAATCGAGGTGCCACCGTAACTGATCATTGGCAATGGTAGACCGACGACCGGCAACAGGCCGGTCACCATGCCCGTGTTGACGATAAAGTACACGCAGAAGGTCATTGAGAGGCTGCCGGCAAGCAGCCGTGTATAGGTGTCCTGTGCCTGGATCGATATCATGATGCCGCGAACGACGATAATGGCATAAAAGGTAAACAGTAATAATATTCCGAAGAATCCGAACTCCTCGCCCAGCACCGCAAAGATGAAGTCGGTTGAGCGTTCCGGCAGAAAATCCAGTTGCGACTGGGTACCGTTCATCCAGCCCTTGCCGAACAGGCCACCGGAACCGATGGCGATTTTTGACTGGATGATGTGGTAGCCGGATCCCAGCGGGTCGCTTTCCGGGTTCAGCATGGTTATCACACGCTGACGTTGATAGTCACGCATAAAGTGCCATAGCAAGGGTGCAGCGGCTGCGGCCAGCACGCTGAAAAATGCCAGCAGCCGCCATTGCAGGCCGGCCAGGAAGACTACAAAGACACCGGAGCAGGCAATCAGCAGTGAGGTGCCAAGATCCGGCTGTTTGGCAATCATCAGCACGGGGACAGCAATCAATGCGGCCGATGCCAGTAATTGCCAGCGGTTGGGTGGCAGGCGGGTGTTTGCCAGGTACCAGGCGACCATCATAGGTACCGCCAGCTTCATCATTTCCGAGGGCTGAAAGCGCACGACGTAAATATTCAGCCAGCGTTGTGCCCCACCGCTGACTTCACCGCTGATGAGTACTGCGAGCAGAAACAGGATGCCGATAATAAAGATCCACGGTGTCAGGCGTTGTAACAGGCGTGGCGGTAACTGCGCGACCACCAGCATGCCGGTATAGGCGATGCCGAGGCGAACCAGCTGGCGTTCTACCAGGTTGATGTCACCACCGCCTGCACTGTAGAGGACAATGAGGCCAAGGGCGGAAACTGCAATCAGGGCAAACAGCAGCGGTGCATCCAGGTGCAGGCGATATTGCCAGCCGCGCCGACTGGCATCTTCGTAGTGCGGAGTAAGGGCAATGCTCATGATGGTGGCCCCACGAGGTAGGCATCCATGATTTTACGGGCAATCGGGGCGGCAACGGAGCCGCCACCACCGCCGTTCTCGACGATAACGGCCACCGCAATCTTTGGTTCGTCAATGGGGGCAAAGGCAATGAACAGGGCATGGTCGCGCAGTTTCTCTGCGATGGCTTCGGCATCGTATTTTTCTTCTTCCTTCAGGCCGTAGACCTGTGCGGTACCGGTCTTGCCTGCAATCCTGTAGGGGCTGTCCTTGCCGATACGTCTTGCCGTGCCGCGGGCGCTGTGGACGACGTCGGTCATGGCGGTGATCACCTGGTCCCAGTGTTGTTGCTCGTGAATGGTGATGGTCTCCTGCAGTTGCAGCTGGTGAGGTATCAGATCATCGCCCTCGGCATCCTGGTCGGCATGCACAATTTTCGGTTGTAGCATGCGCCCGCCGTTGGCGAGTGCGGCTGTTGCGGTTGCCAGTTGTATTGGCGTGACCAGGAAGAATCCCTGACCAATGCCGGTAATGATGGTTTCACCCGGGAACCATGGCAGGTCACGATGGCTGCGCTTCCATTTCTTTGATGGCAGCAGACCGGGCAGTTCACCCTGAATGTCAATGCCGGTGGCCTTGCCAAAGCCGAAGTGCTGCAGATAGTCATGGATGCGGTCAATACCCAGTGACTGGGCAAGGTCGTAAAAGTAAACATCGCAGGATTGCGTAATGGCGATGTTCAGATCGACAGTGCCATGGCCGGTGCGTTTCCAGTCACGGTACTTGCGATCTTTGCCGGCCAGCATGTAAAAGCCAGGGCAATAGGTCTTGGAATGACTGCCGGTGACGCCCGCTTCCAGCCCGGCAAGTCCCATAAACGGTTTGATTGTAGACCCGGGCGGATATTGACCACGCAGTGCCCGGTTGAACAGCGGTTCCCTGTCATTATTTCTCAGGGCGGCGTAGTCATCATAGTCAATGCCATTCACAAACGGATTTGGATCGTAGGTAGGCTGGCTGACGAAAGCCAGGATATCGCCATTGTTCGGGTCAATGGCAATGGCTGTTCCCGAAAAGTCACCAAATGCCTGTTCGGCCACAGCCTGCACGCGGGAATCAAGTGTCAGGTAAAGATTGTGTCCGGAGACTGGCGGGGTACGGTTCAGTACGCGGATTATGCGTCCCTGTGCAGTGATTTCGACCTGTTGTAAACCTACCTTGCCGTGCAGCAGTTTTTCATAGGTCTTCTCAATGCCGTTTTTACCGATATGGGAGGTGCCGCGGTAGTTGGAGTTGTCGAGCGTTTTGAGCGCTTTTTCATCGATACGACCGACATAGCCGAGCGCATGTACTGCCAGGGGGCCCTGCGGGTAATGTCGCGCAAGGCCGGCAGTAATATCAACCCCAGGGAAACGATGACGGTTAACCGAAAAACGTGCCACTTCCTCATCGTTTAGATGAAAACGCAGGGGAATGGCCTCAAAGCGCGGCTTGCGCAGGCGCAGTTTCTCAAACCGGTTGCGATCAATGTCGCGAATCTCAATGATGTTTTCCAGAGCACGCAGGGTTGTGCTCATGTCATCGATCTGTTCCGGAGTGATTTCCAGCCGGTAGGATGGCTGATTCTCGGCCAGCAGGATGCCGTTGCGATCAAAGATCAATCCGCGGTTGGGCGGCAGTGGCTGCAGTTTTACGCGATTGTCTTCCGACAGTGTGGTGAAATGCTCGTGCTCTACTACCTGCAGGTAGAGCAGGCGGACCAGCAGGATACTTAGCAGGATGCCGCCGAGGACCAGCAACAATATTGCCCGGTTGGCGATGAGACGGGTCTCGAAAAGATGGTCTTTAAGGTGTACCGGGTTCAGCATGCAGCGCTGCCTAGTTAACCCGGAAGCCGCGACGCAGGCTGCGCAGTGTGGTGTAGACCAGCGGCCAGATCAGCATGCCCAGCAGCGAAGGCATCCAGAAATACCACGGAGCAGCAGGTCGGCCGATAATACGACTGATCCACAAGGCCAGTAACTGGTGCAGGATCAGCAGTACCAGAATGGTCAGTGCCTGTTGCATCACCGGGAACAGTCGCAGTCGCTGGTGGAATTTAAGTGTCAGGTAGCTAACGATGGTTAATGACAGTGCGTGTTGTCCAAGTACCGTACCTGTCAGCAGGTCGACCAGCAGTCCCATAAACCAGCCGGTTGTTACGCCCACCCGTTCCGGCAGGGCCATGCACCAGTAAATCAACACCAGGCCAATCCAGTCCGGACGCAGATAGCGGACCCAGTCGGGCAGGGGGATGACCGTCAGCAGCAGGGCAATGATAAATGTGAACAGAATGGCGCCGCCACCGTGATGTTTGCCGGCAATCATTGTGTGTCTGCCCTGCTGTCTGGCACAGGATCATCGCTACCGCTTGCTTTCTCGACGGTACCGTCAGCTGCGTCAGGTTCATCAACCGGTTCCTCAACAGGTATGTTGTCTGTCGACTCCACGGTGGTTGTTGGATTCGGCCACACCAGCAGCACCTCGCGGCTGCGATTCAAGTGGGCAAGCGGTGTGGCAATCACACTGGCAAAGGCATTACCCGGATCATGATCGACCGTTTCCACGGTGGCAACCGGGTAACCGGGAGGGAAGCGCCCGCCAAGACCGGATGTTATCAACAGGTCGCCAGGCTGGATGTCCGCACTGTTGGGTATATAGGGAAGTTCCAGCCGGTTAATGGAACCACTGCCCAGTGCAATAGAGCGCAGACCATTACGATTTACCTGTACCGGTATTGCATGGGCGGTATCGGTGATCAGGATGGCCGTCGAGGTATAGGGTCCGGCATGGACGACTTGCCCCATGACACCGTTAGCGTCGACCAGTGGCTGGCCGGGATACACGTTATGTAATTCCCCCTTGTTGACGACAACCTGGTGCTTGTAGGGATCAAGGTTGACTGACATCAGCTCTGCAATAAGGAGCTTTTCCCCGATTTCAAAGGATGAATCCAGTAATTCCCGCAAGCGGATATTTTCCACCTCAAGCGCTGCCAGCTTCTGCATTTGCGCCTGTTGTACGATTTGCTGGGTGCGCAGGCTGTCAATTTCTTCCTGCAGTTTGCGACGTGTCGCCAGTGACTCGCTGAACCAGTCAGAGATCGAGCCGGGTATTTCCACACTTAACTGGATCGGATAGACCAGCACTGACAGCGCATCGCGCACTGATTCCAGGCTATTGTATTTGTGGTCCATTACCATGATGACTGCAGAAAATGCGACCAGCACGATCAGTCGTGTCGTGATGGACGGACCTTGTGTAAAAATGAGCTTGATCGGGAACCCCGCGATGCAGTGGTGTTAATCAGGCAGGTGCACTGCCCCTGGTATGGTGCGACGGATATAATAGCCTGCAAGGTACGCTATGCGTACCAAGAATCAACAGTTTGCATGTTATTTTCGGTGCGCACAGCACACCCTGCCTTGGTTTGTAAAAGATTGCTGGTGTAACTGGCCTGCTGGTTTTATTCGACGGTGAACACGTCGCCGCCGCGCTCGTCAAATAATTCCAGGGCGCGGCCACCACCACGGGCGACACAGGTGAGCGGGTCATCCGCAACCACCACCGGCAGGCCGGTTTCTTCCATCAGTAATTTGTCGATATCTCGCAGCAAGGCACCACCACCTGTCAATACAATGCCGCGCTCGGCCACGTCGGCACCGAGTTCCGGCGGGGTTTGTTCAAGGGCTGTCTTGACCGCCCCGACAATACCGGCCAGGGGTTCCTGCAACGCCTCAAGAATTTCATTGCTGTTCAGGGTGAAACTGCGTGGAATGCCCTGCGACAAATTGCGTCCCTTGACTTCCAGTTCGATGACCTCATTGCCGGGGTAGGCTGAACCGATGGCGTGCTTGATGCGTTCGGCAGTCGCTTCTCCGATCAGGGTGCCATAGTTGCGTCGTACGTAGTTGATGATGGCCTCATCAAAACGGTCGCCGCCTATGCGCACAGAGGAGGAATAAACAATACCATTCAATGAGATAACGGCGACTTCTGAAGTGCCGCCACCGATGTCCAGCACCATGGAGCCGCGCGCCTCGTCCACCGGCATGCCGGCACCGATCGCTGCTGCCATGGGTTCTTCTATTAGATAGACCTCGCGGGCACCGGCACCAGCTGCTGATTCGCGGATGGCACGGCGTTCCACCTGGGTAGAGCCGCAGGGCACGCAGATCAACACCCGTGGACTGGGTTTGAAAAAACGCGCCTCGTGTACTTTGTGGATGAAATGCTGCAGCATTTTTTCCGTAATCGTGAAGTCGGCGATCACCCCGTCTTTCAGTGGACGGATGGCCGTGATATTGCCGGGCGTGCGTCCCAGCATCAGTTTTGCCTCAACACCAACGGCCGCAATGCTCTTGGGGCCGCCTGGTCCCCGATCCTGGCGAATGGCGACCACCGACGGTTCATTCAGCACAATGCCTTGTCCCCGCACATAAATCAGTGTGTTAGCCGTGCCCAAATCAATGGACAGGTCGTTGGAAAATATCCCGAACAGGCTTTTAATGAACATTAAATACTGATCCGTGTAGGTCCGTCAAAAAGGAAGCGGGTAATCTATCAACGAGGGACGTTTGGAGCAAGGAAATACGGTGGAAATCGTTATCGGGAGGCTGCCGCTATCCGTGTTTGGCAGAGATGTTCTTCACTATCGATTGTGCTACCGTTGCGCCGCGATCAACAAACTACGGAGTTACCATGGCGCTTGATGCCCCGGAGATCAGAAAAATTGCCTATCTGGCAAGACTCGGTATTAAAGCAGATGATATTCCGGAGTATTCCCGGAACCTGTCGGATATCCTGGCATTCGTTGAACAGTTGAATGCGGTGGATACGACCGGCGTGGAGCCGCTGGCACATCCACTGGAAGCCACCCAGCGCTTGCGTGCAGATGAAGTAACTGAAACAGATAATCGCGTGAACTTCCAGCAGGTTGCACCGGAGATTGAATCCGGCCTGTATCTTGTGCCGCAGGTGATTGAATAGCCCAGCCTGGGGAATAGTTAGCGTCTTTGATGATCGGATTGGATCTATGCACCAGAAAACCCTTGTCGAATTATCCGCAGCAATGCAACAGGGCCGCTTTTCCAGCGAAGAGCTCACCCGCGCCTGTCTGCGAAGGATCAGCCAATATGATGGTGAACTCAACAGTTTTATAACGGTTACCGAAGCGCAGGCGCTGGCGGCCGCAAAGGCCGCGGATGCGCGCATCAAGGCTGGCACTGCCGGGCCTCTGACCGGTATTCCGTTTGCCCACAAGGATATATTCTGTACCCGTGGAGTGAAGACCAGTTGCGGTTCCAGGATGCTAGATAACTTTATTGCTCCGTATGATGCGACGGTAACACAGAAACTGCTTGAAGCTGGTGCGGTCATGGTCGGCAAGACCAACATGGATGAATTTGCCATGGGTTCGTCCAATGAAACCAGTTTCTACGGGGCTGTGAAGAATCCCTGGGACGAGACCACCGTGCCCGGTGGTTCCTCCGGTGGTTCGGCCGCCGCGGTGGCGGCACGGCTGGTCCCAGCCAGTACCGGCACGGACACCGGCGGTTCCATTCGACAGCCGGCAGCCCTGTGCGGGATTACCGGGGTGAAGCCCACCTATGGCCGGGTGTCCCGCTATGGCATGATTGCCTTTGCTTCCAGTCTTGATCAGGGCGGTACCTTTACCCGCACAGCAGCCGATGCCGCTGTCATGCTGGGCGCGATGGCCGGTTTCGACAGCCGCGACTCAACCAGCGTCGACCGGCCGGTCGATGATTACCGCAGTGATCTGAATGCGTCCTTGCAGGGACTGAAAATCGGTTTGCCGAAGGAATACTTTGGTGAAGGTCTGGACGCGGGGGTTGCGGCTGTTATTGAGGCGGCCCTTGAAGAGTATCGCAAGCTGGGCGCCACGATTATTGATATAACATTGCCAAACACACGTCTTTCCGTGCCGACCTATTATGTTGTTGCCCCGGCAGAATGTTCCTCTAACCTGTCACGTTTTGACGGGGTGCGTTTCGGTTACCGAGCCAGTGATCCCAAGGATCTGGAAGATCTGTACACGCGCTCGCGTGGCGAGGGTTTTGGTGATGAGGTAAAGCGCCGCATCCTGATCGGCACCTATGCGCTCTCCGCCGGTTACTACGACGCCTATTACCTGCAGGCACAAAAAGTTCGCCGCCTGATTCGTGATGATTTTCTCAAGGCCTTCGAGCAGGTCGATGTCATCATGGGGCCGACGACACCATCCGTGGCCTTCAAACTGGGCGAGAAGGCCGATGATCCGGTGAGTATGTACCAGTCCGATCTCTATACCATTGCGGTGAACCTGGCTGGCCTGCCGGCGATGTCTATTCCGGCAGGATTCTTCGCTGATCTGCCAGTGGGTTTGCATATCGCGGGGAATCATTTTGCAGAAGCAAAACTGTTGAATGTCGCGCACCAGTATCAGCAGGCGACTGACTGGCATACACGTTCCCCGCAGGGGTTTGCATAATGGAATGGGAAACTGTTATCGGGCTGGAAATTCATACCCAGCTTGCCACTGCCAGCAAAATATTCTCTGGCGCCTCCACGACCTACGGTGCGGAGCCCAACACGCAAGCCTGTGCTGTGGATCTCGGTTTGCCCGGAGTGTTGCCGGTGCTGAATGCAGAAGCCGTCCGCATGGCTGCAAAGTTCGGGCTGGCAACGAACTCCACGGTTGCATCGCGATCGGTGTTTGACCGGAAAAACTATTTTTACCCGGATCTGCCAAAAGGATACCAGATCAGTCAGCTGGCCTTGCCCATTGTCCACGGCGGCTATCTGGATATTGACCTGGATGAAGGGGTGACCAAGCGTATTGGTATTACCCGTGCACACCTTGAAGAGGATGCCGGCAAGTCCCTGCATGGAAGTTCTCAGGGAATGACCGGTATTGATCTGAATCGTGCGGGTACACCCTTGCTGGAGATTGTGTCCGAACCGGAAATGCGCTCGGCAACGGAAGCGGTTGCTTATATGCGCAAGATACATTCGCTGGTCCGTTACCTTGATATCAGTGACGGTAATATGCAGGAAGGCTCGTTTCGCTGTGATGCGAATGTATCGGTGCGACCAAGGGGGCAGGCGGAATTCGGGGTACGTGCCGAGATCAAGAATATTAATTCCTTCCGCTTTGTTGAGCAGGCAATCAACCTGGAAGTCGAACGCCAGATCATGTTGCTTGAATCAGGCGGTACCGTGGTGCAGGAAACACGCCTGTTTGATTCGGACAAGCATGAGACTCGCCCGATGCGTTCCAAGGAAGAGGCGAATGACTATCGTTATTTCCCAGACCCGGATTTATTGCCTGTTGAAATTGACGACGACTATATTGAAGCCGTCAGAATGTCATTGCCGGAGCTGCCTGACGCCAGGAAGGCGCGCTTTGTCAGTGAGCATGGCCTGTCAGAGTATGACGCCGGTGTGTTAACGGCCTCGCGTGAGCTGGCTGATTATTTTGAGGCGGTCGTCGCAGTCGCGGGCGGGCAGGGCAAGTTAAGTGCCAACTGGGTAATGGGTGAACTGTCTGGCGCCCTGAACAAGAGTGACCGTGATATTGCCGACAGTCCGGTGACTGCAGCTGCCCTGGGTGTCATGTTGCAGCGCATTGAGGATGGCACGATCTCCGGCAAGCTTGCCAAGCAGGTATTTGAGGCGATGTGGAATGGCGAGGGCAGTGCAGACGAGATTATCGAGCAGCAGGGTCTGAAGCAAATATCGGATTCATCCACCATAGAGGACATTATCAGGGAAGTGCTGGACAATAATCCGAAACAAGTCGAACAGTACCGGGGTGGTCAGGAAAAACTGTTCGGCTTTTTTGTCGGTCAGGTGATGAAGGTGACCCAGGGCAAGGCTAATCCAAAACAGGTCAACGAGTTGCTCAGGAAAGTGCTGGATAGTTGACGGGTATGCTGCGCTTTACCTGTCCTGAGATGGGATGTGACTACGCAGGCTGGGTAAAGGAACAAAATGACGTACCCATCAAACGCTACACCCCGGACCAATGAAAATCATTGCCGATGAAAATATTCCCTGTGTAGAGGAAGCCTTCGCTTCCCTTGGCGAGGTGACCTTGCTCCCCGGGCGTTCCATGCAACCGGAACAGCTGCGCGATGCCGATATCCTGCTGGTTCGTTCGGTGACGGCTGTTGGACCGGAGTTGCTGCAACACTCCCCGGTACGTTTTGTCGGCTCGGCAACCATCGGTTTTGATCATGTAGACCGGGACTGGTTACGGCAGCATGACATCGGGTTTGCGACTGCGCCCGGTTGTAATGCGACCTCTGCGGCAGAATATGTTGTCAGTGCGCTGCTGGTGCTTGCCGAGCGCAAGGGTTTTACGCTGGCAGGTAAAAGCGTGGGCATCATCGGTTGTGGCAATGTCGGCTCCCGTGTGCGTGAAAAACTTGCTGCGCTGGGTATGCGCTGCGTGGTCAATGATCCGCCCCTGCAGGCGCAGGGCGGTCATGATGATTTTGTCTCGCTTGATAATGTGCTGCAGGCCGATGTAATTACTGTACATGTGCCATATACCCGGGACGGTAAATACCCGACACACCACCTTTTTGATGCGGTGCTGTTGAGGAAGCTGCAGCCGGGTGCGCTGTTTA
>JASJGW010000342.1:0-4743 GCA_033791305.1 Gammaproteobacteria bacterium
GGAGCGGGGCCAGTACCTCCGTCACACATTCAGACTGGTGTAGGAACGGAAAGGTTCCCGAGCGGTTGTGAACCAGCAACGCCAGACATTCTGAAAACAGCATTTGAGCAGCGGTAAATAGCTAGTGCAAACTATAATTATTTATTATAGACAAATAATATCACCTTTATTTATAATAAGTTATATTATTTGATAGGACAGGCTAAGAACAATACCAACCCTGTTCAGAATATCTCTCCCCGGTTGACGCCCACCCCCATTCTCCATCAACATGCCCTTTAGCGTGACCACACACCACGCATAATCCGCAGTGATCTATGTACTTGCGGCAGCACCGTCCTGCGCCGCACTCGCAACATAACAGACATGGATGAAGTAGATTATTATTAATGAATACTATATTATTATAGTTTTAACTAAATATTATTTATTAATTTACAATGGGATACATATTTATGGGGTTGTCGCTATAACAAGAACTGCCGTTTCAATGCGCCTCATCCCAATTGGCGCCTGTCCCGATATCCACCAACAGCGGCACCTTTAGCGTGGCCGCAGCACGCATGATCGCGCTAATCTGTGGCTTAGCGGCATCTACATCCTGTCCTGCAATCTCGAACACCAATTCATCATGCACCTGCATAATCATCGCAATATCCAGATCGGTCTCGGTATGCAGCCAGTCATGCATCGCTATCATGGCGCGCTTGATAATATCTGCAGCAGTGCCCTGCATGGGTGCATTGATGGCGGTGCGCTCTGCGCCAGCCCGCACCTGACCATTACGGGCATTGATGTCAGGCAGATACAGGCGGCGGCCGAACACCGTCTCCACATAGCCCTGCTCCCGCGCCCGCTCACGGGTGGCTTCCATATAGTCATGTACCCCCGGGTAACGGGCAAAGTACAAGTCGATGTATTCCTGCGCGGCACCACGGTTAATGCCCAGCTGTTTGGCGAGACCGAAGGCAGACATTCCGTAAATCAGACCAAAATTGATCGCCTTTGCAGAACGACGCTGGTCGTTCGAAACCGCCTCGGGCTGCACCCCAAAGACCTCCGCGGCAGTTGCCCGATGCACGTCCTCCCCCGCGGAAAAGGCCTTTAACAACCCATTATCCGAGGACAGGTGTGCCATGATGCGCAGTTCGATCTGGGAATAATCAGCCGCCAGCAGTACCCGACCCGGGCCTGCCACAAATGCCTGGCGAATGCGGCGCCCCTCCTCGGTACGCACCGGGATATTCTGTAAATTCGGATCCGAAGATGACAGTCGCCCGGTTGCCGCCACTGCCTGATGGTAGGAGGTATGTACCCGCCCGGTTTCCGGACAGACCTGTTGTGGCAGCTTGTCGGTGTAGGTGGATTTCAGCTTGCTTAATGAGCGATGCTCCAGGATCAGTCGCGGCAACGGGTAATCCAGTGCCAGTTCCTGCAATACGGATTCAGCGGTCGACGGAGCACCCTTGGGGGTCTTGGACAGCACCGGCAACTGCAGCTTGTCGAATAACAACTGCTGAATTTGCTTGGGTGAGCCGAGATTAAACGGCTGGCCGGCCTCGCGGTGCGCCTCCTGTTCCAGCTCGCTGATGCGCCTGGCAAGTTCCCCGCTTTGCTGTGCCAGCATGGCGGTATCGATGGCCACTCCGGTCTGCTCCATATCGGAGAGCACGGTTAACAGCGGTATCTCGATCCCGGTATACACCTTTTCCAGCGCCGCCTCCGTATGGAGTTTCGGCCACATCGCCCCATGTAAACGCAGGGTTACCTCGGCATCTTCGGCAGCGTAAGGTGCGGCCACCTCGACCGGCACCTCGTTAAATGCGAGCTGTTTTGCCCCTTTGCCCGCGACGTCCTCGTACTTGATGGTGGTGTGGTTGAGGTACTTCAATGCCACCGCATCCATGTTGTGCCGGTTCGCCGTACTCGCCAACACATAAGACTCCAGCATGGTATCATAACGAATTCCATTAAGCTTAATACCATGATTATTCAGTATATTTCTGTCATATTTAATGTTATGACCAATTTTATAGATAGCATCATTTTCAAGCATTGGCCGCAACTGTTCCAGCACCTCCTCGCGATTCAGCTGTTCCGGCGCGCCCGGGTAATCATGGGCCAGCGGAACGTAGGCTGCCTTGCCAGCCTCGAGTGCAAAAGAGACACCCACAACGCGCGCCGCCATGTAGTTCAGGCTGGTCGTTTCAGTATCGAAGGCAAACTGGCCGACCTGCTGCAGGCGCTGCAGCCAATCATCCAGTTGCGTCTGTGTCAGCACCGTTTCGAAATCCGCATCAACCTCGGCCCGGTGTGCGCCGGCTGTGGCATCGTCACCATGACCGATTTCTTCCAGCAGGCGATTAAAACCAAGGCCAGTGTAGAGCTCCCGCAGGCGAGCCGAATCCGGCGCCTGCACACGCAGGTCGTCCGGCCCACCATCCAGCGCAACATCACAGCGGATTGTAGCGAGCTCACGCGATAGCGGCAGCATATCCAGGTGTTCGCGCAGGCTTTCACCCACCTTGCCCTTGACCTCGTCAGCATGTGCCATGATGGCGTCCAGCGAACCGTAATTCGCCAGCCATTTGGCCGCCGTTTTCGGACCTACCTTGGGCACACCCGGTATGTTGTCCGAGCTGTCACCAATTAATGCCAGGTAATCAACAATTTGTGCAGGTTGCACACCGAATTTCTCCGCAACTCCGTCAGTATCCAGCGTGGTCCGTGACATGGTATTTACCAGGGTCGTGTGTGCATCCACCAGTTGTGCCATGTCCTTGTCACCGGTTGAGATAACGGTATCCATCCCCTTTACCGAGGCCTGCGTGGCGAGCGTGCCGATAACATCGTCCGCCTCCACCCCGCAGACCTGCAACAGGGGCAGTCCCATGGCCCGCACCACTGCATGCAAGGGTTCCACCTGTGCTGCCAGCTCATCCGGCATAGACGGGCGATTGGCCTTGTACTCCGCATACAGCTCATGGCGAAAGGTCTTGCCCCTGGCGTCAAAAACTACCGCCATGCATTCCGGGTCATAGTCCGCCAACAGACTGCGCAGCATATTGACGACGCCCAGGACTGCCCCGGTCGGTTCACCTTTTGAGTTCGTCAGCTGCTGCAGGTTCGGAACATGGAAGGCACGGTAGAGGTAGGAAGACCCGTCCACCAGCATAAAGGGGCTGGATTGTATTGCAGACATGATTATGGCTTGTACCCGGATGTTGTGATTATTACCGCAGCACCACGATTGGCACATTCCGCCATGGTATCATTAATAACAACATATTCTTACGGGCTGTCTTGTGGCGCTGTGATAGCCGTTTTATATCCGCAACATCAGATCAATCAGGGTCTTCTAACATGCTTAAACGTCTTGCCTTGCTGTTGCTGGTCTGTTCACTGCCGGTACACGCAGTACCACCACCGGATCTGGAACCATTGCCGGATATTCCTCCGCCACCACCGGACAAGACTCCACCAGCCCCCACCGGGCTGATAGATGAAGACCTCGAGCCGGAGGTCAAGATTATCAAACGTAATGATGCCATGATCCACGAATACCGCGCCAACGGTCGACTCTATATGGTCAAGGTGGTCCCGACACGCGGCTATCCCTATTATCTGTATGACGCTGACGGCAATGGCTCGCTGGAATCCCGGCAGGACCGGCTGGAGCCGGTGATACCGAGATGGGTCATACATCGCTGGTAGTTGTCACAAGCGGCCGCTGATTACCCGCATGTCTGTTTTTACAACCGTCGAGCACACTGAGTTCGATCGACAAGTGCCAACTGGTAGCAACGCTGTGCGAGACTCATAGCTTTAAGGTAACAGACTCTGCGTATCCGCCAGGGCGCGACCAACATGTATTCACGACTGCAAACCATCGCCACTTTACTTGACCGTTTTGCCGAGGCAACCGGGCGCATCATTGCGTGGCTGACACTCGGCATGGTGCTGATTACCTTCACCGTTGTCATCATGCGCTACCTGTTCCAGACCGGCTCCCTCGCACTGCAGGAGTCAGTCACCTACCTGCACGCCAGCGTGTTTATGCTAGGCGCCGCCTACACCCTGAAACATGATGCCCATGTGCGCGTAGATATCGCGTATCAAAAATTCACAGCGCGTACACGCGCCTGGATAGACCTGCTGGGCACCCTGCTGCTGCTGTTCCCGGTCTGCCTGTTTATCTTTTTCTCCAGCCTGGAGTATGTCGTCGCCTCCTGGTCGCTACTGGAAGGCTCGCGCGAGGCCGATGGTCTGGACGGGGTCTTCCTGCTGAAAACGGCCATACCCGTGATGGCCGTGCTGCTGCTGATGCAGGGCTGTTCAATCGTACTTCACAAATTGTTGTTCATTACCGGCCATGCGGTTCTCGCAGAGCGTGATACCGGCCTGGACCGGGAGTTATAAGGCATGGCAGAAATAATTCCCCTGCTACTGTTCCTGGTCGTTTGCCTCATATTGATGGCCGGGTTCCCGGTCGCATTTTCACTGGCCGGCACGGCGCTCGGCTTTGCCTTCATCGGTCAGCTCACCGGCAGCTTTGACGGTGCCTTCCTGCAGGCGTTGCCGAACCGTCTGTACGGCATCATGACCAATGTCACCCTCATCGCGGTGCCGTTGTTTGTCTTCATGGGGGTCATGCTGGAACGTTCCCGGGTGGCTGAAAATCTGCTCGACACCATGACCGAAGTGTTCGGCCAGCTGCGCGGTGGACTGGGTTACTCGGTCACC
>JASJGW010000343.1:0-3147 GCA_033791305.1 Gammaproteobacteria bacterium
TTACTGGAAGCAATACCGGCCTCGTCCCGCAGCACCAGCGGCAAGGCCAGAAAACTGGCCGTTAAAATAGCGTGCAACACCAGGATACCGAAATCGAGGCGCAGTAGTTCAGGGTGGCGCAACACCCGGCCGAACTGCGCCGGTACGGCCTCGGCTTCCCGGTGCGGCCTGCTCACCGCAGGCGTCGGCACCACGAAGACCACCACCAGCATGCCGACCACTGCCAGCAGCGCCGTAATCCAGAAGATACCGGAGAGTCCGACCCATTCATTAAACAACGGCCCAAGCACCATGGCCGCCGCAAACGATAAACCGATGCTCATCCCGATCAGTGCCATGGCCTTTATACGGTGCTGCTCGCGGGTGAGGTCGGCCGTCAGCGCCATGACGGCGGCGGCAATCGCACCGGCACCCTGCAGGGCACGGCCCAGGATGATGATGTGGATGGAGTCCGCCTGGGCGGCAACGACGCTGCCAAGGGCAAAGATCACCAGCCCGCCGATAATCACCGGCTTGCGGCCAATACGGTCCGATAGCAGGCCGGCCGGAATCTGCAACAGGGCCTGGGTAATGCCATAGGCGCCAAGCGCCAGCCCGGTCAAGGCCGGGGTAAAACCTTCCAGATCGGCCGCATACAGAGCAAACACCGGCAGAATCATGAACAGACCCAGCATACGGAACGCGTAAACGATTGAAAGTGAAAGGGCTGCCCGTAATTCCTCACGACTCATACCACTTTCCTGGTGTTCTACACGCTGCACTCTTTACCGCTCCTTAATTATTACCCTGACCACGAAAACGCAGTATATTAACAGGTTGCCCGAACCCACAGTGAACTTCGATGGACACAATTCAAATACGCGGCGCCCGCACCCATAACCTGAAAGACATTGACCTGGATCTGCCGCGGGACAAGTTGATCGTGATTACCGGCCTGTCGGGTTCCGGCAAATCCTCACTGGCGTTCGATACGATCTATGCCGAAGGTCAGCGCCGCTACGTCGAATCGCTGTCGGCCTATGCCCGTCAGTTTCTGTCGATGATGGAGAAACCGGATGTCGATCACATCGAGGGGCTGTCGCCCGCCATCTCCATTGAACAGAAATCCACTTCGCATAATCCGCGTTCAACAGTGGGGACCATTACAGAAATCTATGATTACCTGCGACTGCTGTACGCACGCGTCGGCACCCCGCACTGCCCGGAGCACGGCACCGTACTGGAAGCCCAGACCATCAGCCAGATGGTGGATCACGTATTATCACTGCCGGAAGGCAGTCGACTGATACTGCTGGCCCCCGTGGTCGATGCGCGCAAGGGTGAGCATGTGCAAGTACTGGAAGAATTGCGGGCACAGGGATTTGTGCGCGCACGCATTGACGGCAAGGTCGTGGAACTCGACCAGCCACCGAAGCTGGACCTGCGCCGCAAGCATGTCATTGAAGCTGTCGTCGACCGTTTCAAGGTGCGTGATGACCTGCAGCTACGCCTGGCCGAATCGTTTGAAACGGCACTGAACCTGTCGGACGGGCTGGCACGCATCGCCTGGATGGACAAGACCGACCAGGAAGAGCTGTTATTCTCGGCAAAGTTCGCCTGTGTGCAATGTGGTTACTCGATCAGCGAACTGGAACCACGACTGTTTTCCTTCAACAACCCTGCCGGCGCCTGCCCGGAATGTGACGGTCTCGGCGTGCGCCAGTTTTTCGATGCCGATCTTGTGGTGGCACACCCGGAACTCAGCCTCACCGGTGGTGCCGTGCGCGGCTGGGATCGCCGTAATGCCTATTATTTCCAGCTTATTTCATCGCTCGCCAAGCATTACGGCTTTGATCTTGAGAAGCCCTTCGAGGAACTGCCCGGGGACACCCGGGACATCATCCTCCATGGCAGCAAGGGAGAACAGATCGACTTCACCTACCTGCATGAACGTCGCGGCTCGGTGGTTCGCAGACACCCGTTCGAAGGCATTATTACCAATATGCAACGCCGTTACCACGAAACCGAGTCCAGCACGGTACGTGAAGAACTGTCACGCTACCTCAAAAACCAGACCTGCCCGGACTGCCAGGGCCAGCGACTGAACCTGGCCGCCCGTCATGTCACCATCAATGGCAAGAGCCTGCCGGAGATTACCGCACTGCCGGTCGGCGCCTGCCAGTCACTGTATTCATCACTGCAACTGCAGGGGCGGCGTGGCGAGATTGCCGGCAAGGTATTGAAAGAAATCAACCAGCGACTGTCATTCCTGGTCAACGTCGGCCTGGATTACCTGTCACTCGATCGCAGCGCGGAAACCCTCTCCGGTGGCGAAGCACAACGGATCCGGCTTGCCAGCCAGATTGGCGCCGGCCTGGTGGGTGTCATGTACATACTCGACGAACCGTCTATCGGATTGCATCAACGTGACAACCAGCGTCTGCTGAATACCCTCAACCACCTGCGTGACCTTGGCAATACCGTGATCGTGATTGAACACGACGAAGAAGCCATCCGCGCCAGTGACCACGTTGTGGATGTCGGCCCGGGTGCCGGGGTACACGGTGGATATATTGTCTCGCAGGGCACCCCTGCAGATATCATAGCCGATAAAAATTCACTCACGGGACAATATCTTGCCGGCATCGAGGTAATCCCGATTCCAGAGCACAGCTGTATTTTTGATCCTGAAAAGAAACTGGTAATAAAAGGCGCGACTGGCAACAACCTGAAGTCGCTCACCGTGGAGATACCGGTCGGCCAGATGACCTGCATTACCGGCGTCTCCGGTTCCGGGAAATCCACCCTGATTAACGATACCCTGTACCGGAAAGCCGCCCAGGTGCTCAACAAGGCGTCCACCACGCCAGCCGCCTGTGAGGCGATTGAAGGCCTGGAACACTTCGACAAGATTGTCGACATCGACCAGAGTCCGATTGGTCGCACACCCCGCTCCAACCCCGCCACCTACACTGGCCTGTTTACCCCGCTACGTGAACTGTTTGCTGCAACCCAGGAAGCACGCTCACGCGGCTACAAGCCCGGGCGCTTCAGCTTTAATGTCAAGGGTGGCCGCTGCGAAGCCTGCCAGGGAGACGGGGTCATCAAGGTCGAGATGCACTTCCTCGCCGACATCTACGTACCCTGCGATGTCTGCAAGGGGAAACG
>JASJGW010000344.1:0-3973 GCA_033791305.1 Gammaproteobacteria bacterium
GTCAACTGGCGCGCGCTCATTATTGTCGGCATGTTGTTGCTCGTTGTCATTGGCCAGTTTGTAAGTACCCCGATGGTAGTCGAGTTGCGTGCACAGGGGCTGACGGACACGCCACGCTTTGGCCAGCTGCATGGCATGGCCAGTGTGCTGTTTATAATAACGAGTGTGCTGGGTCTGTTGCTGGTTGCAGCCGGTCAGAAAAACCGAGGCTAATTCGGATTTTTCCGGTAGATGAGCGCAATGTGCCCGATAGCCTGTACCAGTTCGGCCCCGCAGGTGGTGCAGATTTCGGTAATAATGGCCTTGCGTTGCTCGCGGTCGGCAGCGCCGATCCTGATTTTCATCAGTTCATGATGCTCCAGGGATAACTCAATCTCCCGGAGTACCGCCTTGCTGAGGCCGGCATTCCCCATGCTGACGACGGGTTTTAGTGTGTGTCCGCGGCCTCGCAGCTCGCGTTTCATTTTTTCGGTCAGTGACATGGCAAGTTATTATACGGGTAATCATTCACCGGTAGACAGTCGACGATGGGCAGAAGCAAAAGTAGCCACCAGTGGCTGAGAAAGCATTTCGATGATGAATTCGTCAAACGTGCGCAACGCGAGGGCTATCGGTCGCGGGCGGTCTACAAGCTGGACGAGATACAGCAAAAAGACCACATCCTGCGTCCCGGTTCGGTGGTGGTGGACCTGGGGGCTGCACCTGGTGGCTGGTCTCAGTATGCCGCACAGCAGCTCGGTGACAAGGGTCGCATTATTGCGCTCGATATCCTGCCCATGGAACCCTTGCCCGGTGTCGAGTTTCTGCAGGGCGATTTTCGTGAAGATGAAGCCCTTGCCGCGCTGATGGAAGTGCTTAACGGTGCCACAGTCAGCCTTGTAATGTCGGATATGGCCCCCAATATTAGTGGTATGGGAGCGGTTGACCAGCCGCGTAGCATGTATCTGGTGGAACTGGCCGTCGATTTTGCCGCAATGGTACTGGGCAAGGGCGGTGACTTGCTGTTCAAGGGGTTTCAGGGGGAGGGGTTTGATGCCCTCCTGAGGGATCTGCGAGGAGGGTACCGTAAGGTGTTGATCCGTAAGCCGAAGGCCTCGCGGCCAAAGAGTCGTGAGGTGTATGTGCTGGCAAAAGGTCGTATTAACGCGAATGTGTCATAATGGCTAAAGCCACGCTTTTGACACGCCGTCATACAGGTGTTGAAACAGCGCACCTTTGACGTATACATAAGCAATTTGAGGAATCCGGTTTGAATGATCTGGCAAAAAATCTCATGCTCTGGGTTGTCATCGCAATAGTGTTGATGACCGTGTTTAACAATTTTGGTCCGAAAACATCGGGTAGCCAATCCATTAATTACTCCGACTTTATCAACGAAGTCCAGCAGGGTCGGGTACAGCGGGTAGAAATGGAGGAACACACCGTCACGGGTACCCGCATTGACGGCTCAAAGTTCACCACCATGACGCCACCTGAAGACCCGAAATTGGTGGATGACCTGTTAAGCAACAAGGTCGAGGTCAAGGTCAACGAACCGAATCAGCATGGTTTGTTGATGACTATTTTTATTAACTGGTTCCCGATGTTACTGCTGATTGGCGTCTGGATCTTTTTCATGCGCCAGATGCAGGGCGGTGGTGGTGGTCGTGGCGCCATGTCGTTTGGCAAGAGCAAGGCCCGCATGCTCGGCGAGGACCAGGTCAAGACAACGTTTGCAGACGTGGCCGGTGTGGAAGAAGCCAAGGAAGAGGTCGGTGAGCTGGTCGAGTTCCTGAGCGATCCAAGCAAGTTCCAGCGCCTTGGTGGCAAGATACCGCGCGGTGTGCTGATGGTCGGGGCACCCGGTACCGGCAAGACGTTGCTGGCGAAGGCCATCGCCGGCGAGGCAAAGGTTCCTTTCTTCACCATCTCGGGTTCCGATTTTGTGGAGATGTTCGTTGGTGTCGGTGCCTCGCGGGTACGCGACATGTTCGAACAAGGCAAGAAGCACGCACCCTGCATCATCTTCATTGACGAGATCGATGCCGTGGGTCGTCATCGTGGCGCCGGCCTTGGCGGCGGGCATGATGAGCGCGAACAGACACTGAATCAGTTGCTGGTTGAGATGGACGGTTTTGAGGGCAACGAAGGTGTGATTGTTATTGCGGCAACCAACCGTCCGGATGTTCTGGATCCGGCATTGCTGCGCCCGGGCCGTTTTGATCGCCAGGTCGTTGTGCCACTGCCGGATGTCCGTGGCCGCGAACAGATATTAAAAGTCCATATGCGCAAGGTGCCCATGGCCGACAATGCCAGGGCCAGTATCATTGCACGGGGTACCCCGGGTTTTTCCGGTGCCGATCTTGCCAATCTTGTGAACGAGGCGGCGCTGTTTGCCGCACGCGCTAACAAGCGGTTGGTGGAGATGGAGGATCTGGAAAAGGCCAAGGACAAGATAATGATGGGTGCGGAACGCCGCTCCATGGTGATGAATGAAGAAGAGAAGAAACTTACGGCTTACCACGAGGCGGGGCATGCCATTGTTGGCCGTTCCTTGCCGTCCCATGATCCGGTCTACAAGGTTTCGATTATTCCACGTGGCCGTGCGCTTGGCGTGACCATGTTTCTGCCGGAAGCAGATCGTTACAGTCACAGCAAGGAATTCCTGGAGAGCCAGATCTGCAGCCTGTTTGGCGGCCGTATTGCCGAGGAACTGGTCTTTGGTGCGGACAAGGTCACGACCGGCGCCTCCAATGACATCATGCGAAGCACGGAACTTGCGCGCAACATGGTAACCAAGTGGGGCCTGTCCGAAAAGCTTGGTCCGTTGACCTACAGTGAGGATGAAGGCGAGGTGTTCCTCGGTCATTCCGTTGCCCAGCACAAGGCCGTGTCGGATGAAACGGCGCACGATATTGACAAGGAAATCAGATCCATTATCGACCGTTCCTATGCGCGTGCTTCAGATATTCTCAAGACCCATCTCGACAAGCTGCACGCGATGGCCAATGCGTTAATGAAATATGAAACCATCGATAGCGACCAGATCGACGATATCATGGCTGGCAAGGACCCGCGTCCGCCTGCGGACTGGGATGACTCCGAGTCGAATGCGCCCGGCCCAGGTGACCCGACAAGCAAGGGGGCCGAGACAAAGCCCGATTCTACGATTGGCGGGCCAGCGGGGCAGCACTAGCAGATAAATTTGTATCTACCCCTGTAGGAGCGGATCGCATCCGCGAATATTTAACAGGTCTTTGCGGATGCGATCCGCTCCTGAGGGCGCTCCTTCTCTTTGTGGCGTGTGAATGAACCTGTCACCTTCGGTTCCTGAAAAGACCATTGATTGCGCTGGCAAGCTGCTGGATTTGTCAGGTCCTCGCATTATGGCGGTACTCAATGTCACCCCCGACTCCTTTTCAGACGGGGGTGATTTTTTTACGCCTGAAAATGCCGTTACGCGAGCCGAACAGATGGTCGATGAGGGTGCCGCCATTATCGACGTTGGTGGAGAATCAACCCGTCCCGGTGCGGCAGCGGTGTCACTTGAAGAGGAATTGCAACGTGTCATCCCGGTAATCGAGGCGCTGCATGCAACTGTCCCGGTACCGATTTCCATTGATACCCGCAAACCCGCAGTCATGCAGGCCGCAGTTGCCGCTGGCGCCGGCCTGATTAATGATGTGAGTGCCCTGCAGAAGACCGGTGCTGTCGAGATGGCGGCAAGCCTTGAGGTGCCGGTGTGCCTGATGCATATGCAGGGTAACCCGGAGACCATGCAGGACACGCCTGCTTATAATGATGTCGTTGATGATGTGGCGGCCTTCCTGGCGGCGCGTGCAGAGGTTTGCATGCAGTACGGCATATCCAGAGAACGCATTCTGCTGGACCCCGGTTTTGGCTTTGGTAAGACCACAACGCATAACCTGTTGCTGTTGCAGCAGCTGCAGCGCCTGGTCGAGATCGGTTTTCCTGTGTTGGTGGGTTTGTCCCG
>JASJGW010000345.1:0-7660 GCA_033791305.1 Gammaproteobacteria bacterium
GGAAGTGCCCAAGGCCTGAGGCAGGCATTGTACTGTGGGGTTTGTTAAACCGATCAAATGCTGCTTAATACAAGAAACCCCTCACTGCTGCTGCGCATGGTTCACCATATTAGCAAAAGTAGTATATGCAGAGGCGGTGAAGAAAATCAGCACTGCCGGCATCGGCATGAGAAGCCGAGCGTGAACCATTACTCTGCAAGAGTATGCAGCGCTGGTCAACCTTGTTGCATAGCGGTCAGATCGTGATACGCTCTGGCATACAAACAATTCGGTCCACCCCGAAGGAGGTTTTCCATGGCCGACTATTCCCATATCCTGCTCGCCGTAGACTTCACGCCCGCCACGGATACCGTTACGCAGCAGGCAATGGAGCTGTGCCTGGCCTTCAATGCACGGCTTAGCCTGGTACACGTGGTGGAATTCGTGCAGATGGATCTGTCCAACGACCTGGTTATGCCGCAGGCACTGCTGGAGATCGACCAGGGACTGGTTAAGCGGGCCAGGCAGCGCCTGCAGAAGCTGGCAGAAGAACTGGGTGTCGATCAATCAGAATGTTTTGTCAGTCAGGGCAGCACCCAACGAGAGATTCTTCACCTGGCTGTGGAGCGGAACGTGGATCTCATAGTGATCGGCAGCCATGGAAGGGAGGGTATCCAGAGGTTGCTTGGCTCAACGGCCAACGCGGTCCTGCACGGAGCACCCTGTGACGTGCTCGCAGTACGGATAAAGGACGAATAAATAGTACAGCAAATATCAGAAGTCAGTAATTCTGGACAATTAAATACTGCCTTGAATTTACTTCGTCACAACCCGCACGCCATCCTCGATACGATCATCAGGGTGAGTGATAACGATATCCCCGCCGCTGAGACCAGTGATGATCTGCGTGGCCAGGCCATTATTATGCCCGGTTGTGACGGTTGTTAGACGGGCCTTGCCATCTGCTACCGCAAACACTGCCCAGCCATCGGCATTACGAAACAAGGCGCTGGCCGGCACCTGTAACACTGCCTCATCCTGCCAGAGGATAAAATGGGCCTCGACCCGATAACCGTCACCCAGTTGCTGCCAGTCCTCACGCGGGGATGTCAGGTCAGCGATCACCCAGACGCGCTGCTCCTCTACGCCCAGTGCCGAAACCTTGGTAAAACCGGTTGGTTCAATTGTATGCACGATGCCATCCAGAGGTTTGTCGCCGCCCCAGCGATAAAACTTAACAGGACTGCCGGGTTGAATGCGTACGGCATCGGCCGACAGGACATCGACGGCAACCTCCAGCGCGGCCGGATCGCCGATTTCCAGCAGGTCTTCACCGGTAGCAACCACGCCCTCACTTTTATGGTGGATGTTCAGCACCCGACTGGCGACCGGTGCGCGCAGGGCGACGGTCTCCGATGTGGCTTCACCGTTGCCCGCAATAGAATACTGCAATGCGGTTCTCGCCGCTTCAAGATCAAAGCGCGCGACTTCCACGGCAAAGTCTGCCGAACGCTGTTCCGCGCCTGCCTGCCGGGCACGGGTATCGGCCTCGTCCAGCACACCTTCCGATACCAGTGCATCCGCCTGAAGTTTTTTTCTGCGTGTATATTCGGCCTGCGAAAACTTTGTTTCAGCACGGGCTGCTTCCAGTTTCTCTTCAGCACCCTTGAGCGCTGCATGCGCAGCGGCGACCTGTGCCTCCGCCCGAGCACGGCTGCGCGGGTCAAGTACTTCGGGGCGCAGCGGCTCCATATTGGCCAGCGTATGGCCCTTGCCGACCGCGTCTCCGATATCCAGCTGGATGCGCTGCAGGTAACCTGCAACCGGCGCTGAAATCACAAAACGGTCCTTGACCCGTGTCTGTCCCTCTTCTTCCACGGTGATACTCATTGGCGCCTGCACGACCTCTGTGACTTCCACCAGCACCGGGACTGGCCAGAACCCCCAAGCCAATGCCACAAGCAGTGCTGCAACCGCAAGTATGAAACCTGTTTTTCTGGTTTGTTGCATGTGGTGATGTTCCTTGTTCATTCAGCCGCCGGCTGTCTGCTTTCTGTCTACAGCAGCCGGTATTTTTAAACCCTGTAGTCAGTATCAGTTACTCGCGTGTCTTCAATACACCAATCATGTCCAGTTGATTCAGTTTACGCCATAACATGTAGCCGGACACCACGGCAGACAACAACACCACGCTGGCGGCAAAGGCAAACGTATCCGCCTCCAGTACCAGGGGTACACGATACAGGTCCGAGCGAAAGGCATTTGACAGGTAGCGGCACAATTCCCGACCAAACAGATAACCCAGCGGCAGTGCCAACAGGGTGGCAACAGCCAGCTCACCCAGCAGGATGTAGGCGACCTCGCCCCTGGTAAACCCGAGCACCCGCAGACTGGCCAGTTCACGATCCCTTTCCGAGAGCGCAATACGTGCACTGTTGTACACCACGCCAAACGCAATAATGCCGCCCAGTATGGCCGTGACGAAGGAGAAGTACAGAATAGTCTCCTCCATGGTCTTGTGGAAATTCCGGATCGCCGATTCCCGCACCACGGTTCCTGCAACCCGCGGCATTTCGTCCAGTTCACGGTAAATTCGCTCACTGTACTGCTCGTCCACCGCCAGATAGGCACCGTTGATGGCATCACCTTCCTGCAGCAAACGGTTGAGTGTCGCACGCTGCATGTAAGCGGACACCCCCAGATATTCACTGGTCAGCCCGGCTACCGGTACTGCCAGTACCGGCCGGTTGCCTTCAAGGACCTCAACGGTCAGCAGTTCCCCCGGCTTGATGCCCAGCAGTTCGGCCAGATAGTCGGTCAGCACCACGCCCTTCTCCGGCAGGCTCACGCGCTCAAGGTCGGCATCGAGAATGCGTCGTAACGTGCCGTCCGGATCCATGCCCTGTACCGAGCCGCGGTAACTGCGATGCTCAAAGCGCAGCAGCGCCGGTACCGTACGGCTGCCTTCCACGTGTTCCACACCCTGCAGCCCGGCAAGTGAAAACAGGGCATGACGGGAGGTCGGTTCGGTCAGGGTGACTGTCATGTCCTGGCTCTGGCTCATGGCGTACTGCACATCGATCATGTAGATAATGGCATCCTTCTGGAAATTGGCGACCATAATGATGCCACAGGCAGCAGCAATACCGGCGATGGAGAGCAGCGACTTGACGGGACGTCGCTCGATATGTCGGGCAATCATGCGGGTGGGCTGGGAAAACATTCGCTGCAGTCCCAGGCGTTCGATCAGGGCCGGACGGTAGGCTGCCGGTACCTCGGGACGCATGGCCTCGGCCGGTGGCAGACGTACCGCCTTGATCACTGCAAAGAGTGTCCCGGTCATCCCGGCGATGACACTAACAAGGGCCGCCAGCAAGATGACATCCGTGTGCAGCCGGTAATGCAGCAACGGGAAATGATAAAAGTCTGTATACACAGCACTTAGCCCCTGGCCCAGCCAGACCCCGCCCGCCAGGCCGCTGGCAAGCCCGAGCATCACGATCACCAGGACCATGGCTGCGTAATGCCGGCCGATATCCAGGTTACTGTAGCCAAACGCCTTGAGAATGGCGATCTGGTTGCGTTGCGTATTCACCAGTCGTGAAACGACCACGTTCAGCAGAAACGCGGCCACCCCCAGGAAGATCACCGGGAACACTGCGGCCATGGTCTCCAGGCCCTTCAGTTCTTCCGCCAGAAAGCGATGTGAAATCTGCTCCTTGCGTGCATAGGCGCCGCGCCCGCCATAACGTGCCAGCAGGCGGTCAAGGCGGTCAATGACATCATCGGGAATGGCACCGGAACTCAGGCGGAGGGCCACGTCATTGAAGGCGCCTTCCATGTCATAGGCCGCCGCCAGCGCAGTACGCTCCATCCACAGGATTCCATAGCGTTTGTAATCCGGGAATACCGCGCCGGGTGCAATCGGGTAGACATACTCCGGTGACAGGGCGACCCCGGCAATAGTCAGCTGCTTGCGCCGGCCGTTAATGGTTGCAGAGAGGTGATCACCCGGCTGCAGGCCATGCGCATCGGCAAAGGCCTCGTTGATCAGAATTTCATCGTTCTGACCCGGTTCAAGCAGGCGGCCACGTCGCAAGTACAGTGAGTTGAGGTGTGGTGAGTGGTGGCCCGGGATGGATACCAGTGTTCCGGTTGCCGGATCGGAGAAGCCGGGTACGGACAGACGCGCAGCGGCGACCACGCGGGTTTGTACCTGCTCGACACCGGGGATTGCCTGGATGCGTCGGATGATGCTGTTGGGTGCGCGTTTAATCGAGGCAAACACATCCGCAAAGCGCTGTTCCCGGTAATAGCTGTCGCGGGTGATCAGCAGGGAATCATAGGTCGAGAGTGACATCACGAACGTGGCGATGCCGCCGACCTGGACCAGCGCGATCGCCAGCACCATCCCGCGCATCTCCCAAAGGTCGCGCCACAGCTTCCGGTTCAGTGCACGCATACGGATCTACCAGCTCAGTTTGTTCGCCGCTATTCGCTGTGTATTGCGGTGCACGGATCCGATGTGTCCATCCATGATATGCACGACGCGGTCGGCCATGTCGGCAATGCCGGCATTGTGGGTAATCAGCGCTGTGGTCGTACCCAGTTCATGGTTGGCCCGTTCCAGTGCCTCCAGTACCAGCACGCCGGTTTCTGAATCCAGTGCCCCCGTGGGCTCGTCGCACAACAGCACCGCGGGGTTCTTGGCAATAGCACGGGCAATGGCGACTCGCTGCTGTTCACCGCCGGACATCTGTGCCGGAAAATGATCCATGCGGCCCTGCAGGTTCACCATTGCCAGTGCGTCCTCCGGTGCCATCGGGGTACGTGCAATCTCGGTTACGGCGGCCACATTCTCGCGTGCTGTCAGGCTGGGCATTAAATTGTAGAACTGGAATACAAAACCCACGTGGTAGCGGCGGTATTCCGTCAGACTCTGCTCACTGGCGTGGGTCAGATCCTGGTTCCGGTAACGCACTACCCCTGCGCTTCCCGTATCCAGGCCGCCAAGAATATTCAGCAGGGTGGACTTGCCGCTCCCGGACGGACCCAGTAATACCATCAACTCGCCCGCATACAAATCCAGGTCCACGCCGCGCAGGGCGTGCACCTCCACGTCGCCCATGTGATAGACCTTGGTTAGCCCGCGCACCTGGAATACTGTATCCCCGGTTTGTTCCGGCGTAACAGCTATTTTATTCATGCAGGTTCCTTTATTTGTGACTATCATGCCGCTGGATATTTCAATCAGCCAGGCATTAGCCGGAATCTTTCCCTGTCCGTTCTCCGGTCATTCTGCCGAGTCAGCCTTGCTTTCCCGAAATGCTGTATGCCGGAACAGGGCGACACTCAGCAAGCATTCATCATGGCGTCATTTCTCTTTAACCGGAAACAAGCCGGTGTGCCCGGATTGCTGTCTCTGGCAGCCGGATACGAGTGAGCAATTTGTGGGTCAGGATCACAGGGATGCCAAATAACAGGCGTCAGTTGCGTTTAGGCATACAGGGTTTGCGTATCCTGACGCGACATCCTGGTGCAAGAATGCCTGGATGATTAGAGTGTAGAAGATAACTCAGTCAGGATCCTTGATGTATTCATTTCAGAGTGCATCGTCTGATTTGGGATACTTGTTCTTAACCTGTTCGATTCGGTCATCCAGTTCCTCCTGCTCGGATATATCACCACGGCGGGCCTTGTATGCTGCATCCAGCTGTTCCTCGATGCTTGGGTATTCTGATCTACGCATGGCGGCATAGCCCGTGGAGTCAATTGCGGTCACTTTTTTCAGGGCCTCAGCAAGTTCTGCCGGTGTCGGCATCGACCCACCTGTGTTCCACTCCGAGATATAGGGTAGATTGCCATTGTCATGCTTGATGAGGTAATCAAAACCCAGGCGTACCGATGGACGCAGTAAATGCACCGCTTGGGATAACCGGTGTGCATCAGGGTGGGTTCTTAACAGATGCTGTTGCTGGAAAATATTCTCCGTGTGTTTGCTGGCACTCCTGGTGTTTGACCAGGTAAAAAATACAAATGCACACAACCCCAGGAGGAGAACGATCAGTGCACTAATTAACGTGTTGTCCAGAACCATGATTTGTGTTCCCTCGGTGCAATAATTTAACAATACGAATCTATATAAAATACAACTGTTAATCGTTGATGCAGATCAAGCAATCGTGCAATCCGCGCTGCTGCGCGGCACCCCCCGATGATTCTCATTGACCCATTTTCGTATGGGAACTTAATAGTTAACCTTTTGTTCATAAGGGTTAAAACTTGTAGTTGGCACAACAGCTGAATTTTGCGGTGCTATGGTCCCTTTGGATAGCAATCGAGTTTCTGCGCCTAACGGATAATTCAACCGGGGAGATTTGCTTCTTGTTACAGGAAAGACGTTGGGGAAAACCGCATTCTTGATCACCTGCTGAAATCACCAGAAAGACGCGGGCCTTGTATAGCCGTAACGAAGTAAGCAAACCTCGATAATAGTGTGCAGTTGACCCACGTCAGGGTAATATCGTAAATCTGCTGATAGCATTAACTGGCAACTACGTTCACCGGGTTAAAAATACGGTTTCAGATGATGACCGAGCGCAATCAATACACCGTCAGCACCCGATACTGGCACAAGCTGGAAGATGGCCGGGTACAATGCGACCTCTGCCCGCGCTTCTGCAAGCTGCATGCGGATCAGCGCGGATTGTGCTTTGTGCGGGAAAACCTGGATGACGAGATTGTCCTCACCACCTATGGCCGCTCGAGCGGTTATTGCATTGATCCCATCGAAAAGAAACCGCTGAATCATTTTCTGCCCGGCACGCCGGTATTGTCATTTGGCACGGCAGGTTGCAACCTTGCCTGCAAGTTCTGCCAGAACTGGGATATCAGCAAGTCACGCGAGATCCATACCCTGACTGATGAGGCTTCCCCGGAGCTTATCGCCCGTGCGGCGGAACAACTCAACTGCAACAGCGTAGCGTATACCTATAATGACCCGGTAATTTTTCATGAATATGCGATTGATATCGCCCAGGCCTGCCATGAAAAGGGTATCAAGTCGGTAGCCGTAACCGCGGGTTATGTGTGCCCTGAACCACGCCGGGAATTCTACCAGTACATGGATGCCGCCAATGTGGATCTCAAGGCGTTTACCGATGACTTCTATCACAAGATCACCGGCTCGCATCTTGCACCGGTGCTGGAGACCCTGGAATACATCAAGCAGGAAACCAGTGTCTGGCTGGAACTGACCACCCTGCTGATACCCGGCAAGAATGACTCGGAAAAAGAACTCGATGAAATGACCCGTTGGGTCGTGGACAAACTGGGCCCGGATGTACCGATGCATTTCTCCGCCTTTCATCCGGACTGGAAGATGTTGGATGTCCCGCCGACGCCGACGGAAACACTTATCCGTGCCCGTGAAATTGCCATGGAGAATGGTGTGCGCTACGCCTATACCGGTAATGTCCACAATGCCGCCGGTGACAGTACCTATTGCCACCACTGCGGTGAGATGCTGATTGGTCGTGACTGGTATGTACTGACGGACTGGAAGCTGACCCCGGACGGGAAGTGTGCCTCCTGCGGCACCCCCTGTGCCGGTGTGTTTGCACCCAGTCACGGTAACTGGGGAGCACGACGACAGCCGGTTCAGCTGCGCGATTTTGTCACC
>JASJGW010000346.1:0-3589 GCA_033791305.1 Gammaproteobacteria bacterium
CTTGGCACGTACGGATGCCTGCGCCAGATGCCGCAGGTCTATTTGCTTGCGCCGCACCCGGTTCCCGTCACCGGGCTTGCTGACATCCGTCAACTCCTCTACCAGTTCCGCAACCGGCACACCAAACTCTGCTTCGATGTCTTCCAGTGTCGCCTGGGTATCCTCCACCGTGTCATGCAACCAGGCGGCGGCGACCATTTCCGTGTCATCCGTCACCGAGGCAACCAGCTTCGCTACCGCACTCAGGTGAACGTGGTATGGTTCATTGTTGTATTTCCGACGGTGATTAATCCGCTGGTGCGCCTCGGTTGCGTAGATGCGGGCACTATCGACAAGGTCATTCATGGGTTCTGACCGGTTATATGCATGTGCCGTATTGTGCCCGCTACCGGTTCTGACTTCCATACCAGCTTCCGTCCCGAAGTTGCTAACCGACTTGGCCGCCAGCAGTGCATTAGTGTTATGATCCGGCCCGTAAACCGCCACCCCGACCAACAATTACCCGGAATTCAGAAAATTGCACTGGCCACTCTCACCGAGCGCATGCAACCGGGCCATGCCAGAACCGGCACCGGGTATCTTCACATGCGTTCAGTACTGATTGCACCTCTGCTAATCCTTTTTATAACGGGCTGTACCACCACGGCCCGCATTACCAATACCCCTGTTGACGTCACCAAACCGGTTGACAGGAAAGCCATCACCAGCGGACGGCAAGGACAACGCTCCGATAGTGCCCTGTTCTTTATTTCATTCTCGGGGGGTGGCACACGGGCAGCCGCACTTTCATACGGTGTCCTCGAGGAACTCCGTGATACATCCTTCGTGTTTAACGGCGAGAAAAAACGGCTGCTGGATGAGGTCGATTCGATCAGTTCGGTGTCCGGCGGGAGTTTCACCGCGGCCTACTATGCCCTCTACGGCGACCGGATATTCGAAGACTACGAGGACGTCTTCCTGCGCCGTAATGTGCAGAAGACCCTGATTGGCAGTGTCCTTAACCCGATCAACTGGGTGAAGATGGGTTTCACAAAAATGAACCGCACCGAGTTGGCGATCGACTACTACGACAGGAACATCTTCCGCGGTAGCACCTTTGCCGACATTGAGGCACGGGATGGCCCGTACCTGGAAATCAATGCAACCGACCTGGGCATCGGGCAAAGATTCACCTTTACACAGTCATCCTTCAATATGCTTTGCTCGGATCTCGGTGATTTCAGCGTGGCGCGCGCCGTCGCTGCCTCCTCCGCCGTCCCGATCGCCTTCAAGCCTGTCACCCTGAAAAACTATGGCGGCTGTCAACATGAAGACCCGCCCTGGGTCGGGTATACACGTAAAAACACAGAGAACAACGAGCGGCTGCGAACCCTGCTAGAGGGGTACGACTCATACCAGGACAAGGAAACACGGCGCTACATCCATCTTGTCGATGGTGGCATCACTGACAACCTGGGTGTGCGCTCGCTTTCTGACCGGGTAGAAGCCACCGGTGGCGCTCTGCGTGCCTTCAGGGACAGCAATACCCCTTTACCGAAATATATTATTGTCATCGTCGTTAACGCCCAGACCCGTGCTGCAGAACCCATGGACAGCAGCAATGAGTCGCCGTCAAACGCGACTGTTCTCGGCGCTGTCTCCAAAACACAAATCGGGCGTTATAATCTTGAATCAATGGTATTGCTGGAGGAAAGCCTGGAGCGCTGGGCGGCAGAACTGTCCACCCCGGAGCACCAGGTCACCCCCTACTTTATCAAGCTGGACTTCGAGAGTATTGCCGATGAAAAAATCCGTCTGATCTTCAATAATATGGCCACCAGCTTTTCCCTGCCGGACGAGGAAGTGGACAACCTGATCGAGGCCGGCCACCAGCTGCTACGTATATCACCCGACTACCAGCGCCTGATTGCATTAATCAAGAAAGCAGAGCAGGCCCGCAATACCACTGCCGCTGACCAACAAACTCGGTAGGATGTGCTGAGCTTGTGAAGCGCATCACTTGCCTGCTTTTTGCTGCCGGCGCAACTCCCGGACTTCCTCAAGCAGATCAAGAGCCAGCGCTGCACCTGCCAGGTTGACCTCGAGGTCCCGCTGCAGGTGCACCACGGTGGTCACACGCCACAGGCAACTGCCGCTAAACTGCCATTTTGTGACTGTTTCGCCAGATGGCTCAATAATGCCGTATGCAACCATCTCTGTTACCACCTCGGCCGGTACTCCACATGAACGGCACAGGTCGGCAAGCGTGAACAGCCGGTCGTCTTCCACCAGGGTGCCTGTGATTATGTCGAGAGAATCCTTCATGCTCCCACCCCCATCCGGCTGCGCGGGTTGAAACCCAGCTCCTCCTGCATCTGGCGATAGAGCTTTTTCGCCTGCTCGGTATCCGCCCCGGGTAATGCGATCTGCAGCACAACATACAGGTCTCCCGGTTGCTTCGCGGGTATACCCCGACCCTTGAGCCGCATTTTCTTGCCCTGGCCGGAACCGGCCGGCACCTTGAGTTCAACAACACCATTGGGCGTGGGGACCTTGACACTGGCGCCAAGCGCGGCCTCCCAGGGGGCCACTGGCAGGTCGAGATAAAGAGCGTGTGCCTCTGCCCGGTACAGGGCATGCGGCTTGAAATCAATTTCCAGGTAAAGATCGCCGGCCGGCGCATTCCCCTGTCCGGGATCACCCTGCCCTGTCAGACGGATCTGCTGTCCCTCACGAATACCCTTGGGAATTTTTATATTCAGGGTACGTGTATGCGTCGTTACATGGCCATCCGGCGTGAGTTCCGGCACCTGCAGACTGATCGCCCGTGTGGCACCGGTAAAACCGTCTTCCAGGTCCACCAGGATTTTTGCATGCCGGTCCTGGCCACGCATATGAAACCCGGCCCGCCCGCCGCCACCCTGTGCAGCGAAGCCGCGACCGAACAAGGACTCGAAGAAATCGCTGTAGCCCGATGCATCCCCCCCGGTAAAGCCACCGCCACTGAACTCAAAGCCCGCATCCCAGTCCGGTGGCGCATTGAAATCCTGCCCGCTCTGCCAGTTGGCACCCAGCTGGTCATAGGCTGCACGCTTTTCCGGGTCCTTGAGTACCTCATAGGCCTCACCGAGCGCCTTGAAACGGTCCTCGGCATCGGATTCCTTGCTCACGTCCGGATGATACTTGCGGGCCAGTTTCCGGTAGGCCCGCTTTATCTCGTCCTGCGTGGCATCGCGTGCCACCCCCATCACCTCGTAGTAATCCTTGTATTCCATGGTCTGTTCAATCCAGTGAAAACTATTTGATTTGCCCTGTAACCCACTGCACCAGCTGGGGCAGGCTTAACGCACCCGACTGCCTGGAAACTTCACGTCCGTGATCGAACAGGACAATCGTCGGGATACTGCGGATAGCGAACCTTGCGGCCGTCTGCTGTGCTTCCTCGGTGTTCAGCTTCGCCAGCCGGACACGGGGTTCCAGCTGCGCGGCCGCCTGCTCGTAGGCCGGCGCCATCATCTTGCAGGGACCGCACCAGGCGGCCCAGAAATCAACCACCACCGGGATATCGCTGCGGGTCAATTGCTGCTTGAAGTTGCCATCATTCAGCACC
>JASJGW010000347.1:0-3084 GCA_033791305.1 Gammaproteobacteria bacterium
AGTTCTGGCTGCCAAAAGCAGCATTTTCTTCGGCGAATCGTTGCACCGCTGTTGCGGTGCGCTGTGGCCAGGGGGAGACCGCGGCATGATTCAGATAGATGATCGAGTCATCCAGGGGGAATTCGGACTCATACATATTAAAGGCCTGTACGCATAGTTTTACAATACCGGATACCTGCAGGGTATGATAGCGACCAGATGAACATGATAACGATGATGGCCCTGATTGTATGTTAAATATCCGGCATATATTACAGCAGGTTTTTCTGTGTGGTTTACTGATTCTCATTGCGTGTAGTTCGCAAGCGCAGGCGGGTGATGCTCGCATTATTATCGATACCAGGGCCGAGACGCTTACGGTAATGCGGGGCAGTACCGTCATCAAGATATTTCAGGATATTGCTATTGGTCGTTACGGCAAGACCTATTTCAAGCGGCAGGGCGATAACAAAACACCGCTGGGAAAGTACCGGATTGGCTGGATCAACAGGGACTCCCGCTATTATATATTTCTGGGGCTGACATACCCGGATCAGCCAGCAGCAGATCGTGCCTTGCAAGATGGCCGGATAAGCACGGCACAGTGGCAGGCTATCCGTCGCGCCCTCAAGGCGGGCAAGACACCTTTACAAGACACGCCGCTCGGAGGTTATATCGGAATTCACGGCCTGGGGCAGGGTGATTTGACGGTACATCAACAATATAACTGGACAAATGGATGTGTGGCATTAACGAATGCGCAGCTTGACCAGCTGTTGCAATGGGCGCAAACAGGTACTTCGGTGGAAATTCGCTAAGCAGCCGTGCTCAGATGCTGGTAGCATAGCGGGCGGAATTAGTGGTGTGTGTAAATCATCCACCACTAATCGGCGATTATTTTAAATCCATTTTGAAACTGCGGAGGAGAATTGAATGACTGGTATGAATAGAAGGGCCCTGAAACACGTTGCGAAGGCAACATTGATTATAGGTATTGTTGGTCTGACTGCCTGTGCATCAACCAGTAAGCTGGATGCACTGCGTGTAGAAGTTGATGCGGCAAGTGCAGAAGCCAGTGCCGCCCGCTCCGAGGCCAGTGCGGCACGTGCAGAGGCTGCAGAGGCCCGGACAATGGCAGCCGCTGCGACAGCGACCGCCAATGAAGCCAAGGCCACCTCGGAAGAGACCGAGACAAAGATTGACCGCATGTTTAAAAAGGCCATGCATAAATAATTGTTAGCAAATAGCTATACCTAAAGCCCCTTCGGGGGCTTTTTTGTTGGTGCGCCCGGCATGGGCGCGATTCATATCCTGGAATGAAGGGATGCGATAGTAAGTATCTACGGGACGGTCATAATCTCGTCTACACCAGGAATCTTCAAGCGAAATAGTCAGTTGACAATCAATCCCTGCGGTTTCAGTATCACGCGTTTCAATCGTATCAGGCGATGTATGTATACTCGATGGCTAATATGACACAGGCGGAATCAAAAACGGGTCTTGTCGATGGTGCGCGGGTCTATGCGACCGAGGCACATCAGCGTATTAACCATCGCAGGAAGTACAACAACGAGCCCTACCACGTTCATTTGAGCGCGGTCGCCAAGCTGGTCTCATCAGTGACGGATGATGAAAGTATGATTGCAGCCGCCTGGTTGCACGATACAGTGGAAGATACCCAGGCAACACTTGAGGACATCGAGGAAACGTTCGGCATGCCGGTTGCTGAACTGGTAGAGGAATTGACCGATGTCAGCAAGCCAGGTGACGGTAATCGCGTTACACGGAAACGCATTGATCGCCTGCATCTGTCACAGGCCTCCAAGCGTGCCAAAACAGTCAAGCTGGCGGATCTGATCGATAATTGCAAGGACATCACCCGACACGATCCGCGCTTCGCACAGGTCTATCTTGAAGAAATGAATGAGCTACTGGATGTGCTGACTAATGGCGATCCACGGTTGTTCAAACGTGCAGAGCGTATTCATACGAAGAGTATGGAAATGCTCGGGCTCGTGAAACCCGCCCAAATACATACCCTCTCTCCTGAAAGCCTTGCTGAACAATGGACTGGTGTCACAGGCCCGAAATTCAGGCGGATGTTTATGGAGCTGTTCACTGCGCGTGATATCGCAGAGTCACTGTTCTCGTTTGATATCGATAGCACCTGCGAGGGTGTAAAAAAGGTGATGGCGCACCATCACCAGAACGTTGTCAGCATCCGCAGCAAGGGGACCGTGCAGGGGTATGTGCGTTATATCGATTTACAGGACGAGTCATGTACTGACTGTATGCGGCACTTCACTGCAGACCAGGTGATTAGTGGTGATGCAACCCTGTCTGATGTCATTCATGTACTGACACGACACAATTATTGCTTCGTATCGATGCTGGACGAGGTTGTTGGTGTGATCTGTCGTGATGACATGAATAAACCCATGGTCAGAATGTGGCTGTTCGGGTTGATCACCATCATTGAAACGCGCATTGTGCAGATGATCCAGAAAAAATATCCGGATGATGCCTGGCAGTCGGCAATTTCTAAAGAGCGACTGCTGAAAGCAAAGCAGATGCAGGCAGAGCGGCAGCGCAGAAACCAGCATTGCGGCCTTATTGATTGCTTGCAGCTTTCAGACAAAGCCAGGATAGCGATCGAGCATCCGCAGATACTGGATTTCTTCGGTTTCGACTCTAAACGCAGTGGCAAGCAGGCCATCAAAAACCTTGAATCACTGCGTAACAACCTGGCACATGCCCAGGATATCGTGGCTCATGACTGGGCCCAGATCGCGAGATTGTCCCAGCGCCTGGAAGAAATGTCGAGGAACTAGTGTGGTGTAACGAATAACGTGCACCTATCAGAGGTCCACAAATGAGCCAGGACAAGGCGCAGTCTGCAGTTAATGGTTATTCCCTTAACAAGGGCTGCAACGCCGTATTGGGTTATTTGTGGGCCTCCCTTCGGGCGAGGCGAGAAGCCGTCATCTGCGGTGTTGCGTCTCTTGGAAAGGACACGCCATTCCCGGCGAGACGCGCCTTGCAGCTAACGGCTTCTCGTCTCGCTGATACGTACACGTTATTCGTTACACCACACTAGTTATAGAC
>JASJGW010000348.1:0-6573 GCA_033791305.1 Gammaproteobacteria bacterium
GTGTAGCCCTTGCGCTCTACGGCACCGATCAGCCTGTCGAGTTCCCGCCGGTGTAACAGCAGTTTGCGGCTCCGCGTTGGATCCGGTGTGATGTGTGTTGATGCACTGATCAAGGGCGAGATATGGAAGCCAAACAGCCAGGCTTCGCCATTCTGGAGGATGACGTAACTTTCGGTCAGTTGCACGCGGCCCTCACGCAGGCTCTTTACCTCCCAGCCCTGTAGCGCAATACCTGCCTCAAACCGGTCTTCGATGAAGTAATTGTGGCGGGCTTTTTTATTCAGCGCGATGGTGCTGGAGCTGCCCTTTGTAGTGGTTTTCTTCTTTCCCATGGGTGCAGTATATCAACCTCTAAGCGGTTGTGGTGGATCGTTATTTCGCGGACAATGCCCGTGCTCTGTTCGAGGAGAAACAGTATGGAAGGCCAACGGAAGTCAATTCATGGTCAGTGGTCCAGCCGCCTGGCATTTATTCTTGCTGCGACGGGATCGGCGGTCGGACTGGGGAATATCTGGAAATTCCCGTATATAGCCGGTGAAAACGGTGGTGGTGCCTTTGTGCTGGTTTACCTCGTTTGTATTGCTGTGATCGGCCTACCTATCATGATGGCAGAAGTCATGCTTGGACGTCGTGGCCGCCAGAGTCCGATCAATACCATGCGTTTGCTCGCAGAGGAGGAAAAGGTCAGCCGCGCCTGGGTCATGCTGGGCTGGGCGGGGGTGCTCGCAGGGTTTCTGATTCTTTCCTATTACAGCGTCATCGCCGGCTGGGCGCTGGCTTACGTGTTTCGTACCGGCAGTGGCCTGTTCACCGGGCTGACGGCCGATGGAGTGCAGAGCATTTTCACCAATATGGTGAGTGACCCGGAGCGTCTGCTAGCCTGGCATACGATTTTCATTACCATGACCATGGTGGTGGTTGCGCGTGGTGTACGTGCTGGCATTGAACAGGCGGTGAGGTTTCTGATGCCCGCCCTGTTTGTACTGCTGTTAATACTGGTTGGTTATGCCTGGAACAGCGGTTCTTTTCAGCAGGGGCTTGATTTCCTGTTTCAGCCGGATTTCAGCAAGCTGTCTGCCAATGGCGTGCTGATCGCCATGGGGCATGCATTTTTTACCCTGAGTCTCGGCATGGGCGCAATCATGGTGTACGGTTCCTATTTACCAGCCGGGACCTCGATTGCGAAAGTCTCGATTGCGGTGTCGCTAATGGATACGCTGGTGGCGATGCTGGCCGGGATGGCGATCTTTCCCATTGTGTTTGCCAATGGACTGGAACCGGGTGCCGGTCCGGGGCTGATTTTCCAGACATTGCCGATTGCCTTTGGTCACATGGACTACGGGGCCTTTTTCGGTATGTTATTTTTTGTGCTGCTTGTCTTTGCTGCCTGGAGTTCGGCGATCTCACTCATTGAGCCGGCGGTTGCGTGGCTGGTAGAGAACAAGGGATTCACCCGTGTAACGGCCTCGGTGGTTGCAGGTTTTGTTACCTGGCTGTTTGGCCTGATGACGGTGTTTTCCTTTAATCTGTGGTCAGAATTGAAACTACTGTCCGGCTTTGATGTTTTCAGGGACAGTACGGTATTTGATTTGCTGGACTACCTGACTGCCAATATCATGCTGCCACTGGGTGGTTTGTTGATCGCGGTGTTTGCAGCCTGGAAGATGTCGCGTGCATCGTCAGTTGATGAGCTGGGAATGGGTGACCGTTTCTACTATCCGCTGTGGCGGTTCCTGGTGCGCTACATCACACCGATCGCTGTCATCCTTGTTTTTCTGTATGCCCTCCGGGATATTCCAGTCATCCGGTATATTTTGAATAGCATCGGCATCATCTGATTTCAGTAATACAGGCAGGTAATAGTTTTGGATTCGATCGATCGTTCGGCGCTGGTGCCATATACTCCGCATGAAATGTTTTTGCTGGTCACAGATGCCAGTGCCTATCCACAGTTTATGCCCTGGTGCAGCGGGTCAGAAGTCCTGTCATATGAGAATGACGAGATGGTTGCCAGGATAGATTTTTCAGTGGGCGGAATAAGCAGATCCTTCATAACCCGCAACCGCCACCAGCCTGATGCAGAAGTCAGCATACAACTTGTCGACGGGCCATTCAGCCAGCTGCAAGGTTGCTGGCGATTTGTACCGTTGGGAGAGGAAGGCAGCAAGATATCACTGTTCATGGAGTATGATTTCTCCAGTAAGATGGTGAGCATGGTAGTTGGTCCGGTGTTCAACCAGATCGCCAATTCCCTGGTAGACGCCTTTCAGAAACGTGCCGTCGAGGTTTATGGACAACGCTGACAAAATCGCCGTGGAAGTTGCCTATGCGTTACCGGAGAAGCAGCTCATCCTGAGTCTGGATGTTGCGCCGGACGCAACGCTTGAAGAGGTTATCCGGGCGTCCGGCATCCTGGACAAGTTCCCTGAAATTGATCTGGGTAAAAACAAGGTAGGCGTTTTCGGCAAGCCGGGAAAGTTAGGTGATACCCTGCATGCCGATGACCGCATCGAAATATACCGGCCCCTGATTGCAGACCCGAAAGAAGTCAGAAAACAGCGTGCCGCGCGGGGCAAGGTAATGAAGAAAGGCGCAGGCAACAGCTGAATTGTTCATGTCACGTGTTGCTGGTCGGACTGCCTGCAGGGATTCTTTGCCTATATGGATGTAGGCACATCACGTGGCACAGGGATGCGCATGTGCGATACAGCCACGATGATTTTCAGGTTGGCGGTGTATGTTTGCCTTGAGGCACATAACTTTCTTCATCCGCTTTACGGAAAGTCAGCCAGTGCCATATCCTGTTAAGTATCCCGGGTGGTATGCGCTCCTCGGGTGGCACCACCAGTGTCACCTGTTTCGGTCGCGCGGGTGCCTCCCGGCCCGCTTCATCCGGGCGTACCGTACCGGATGTTCCGGTTAGCAGGTCATCATCGAAAAACAAGGTGATGCGGACCCCGGTTGGTTCGCCATAGCCCGGCCACATGGCGTAAATATAGTCCCAGCGGTCCTGGTGAAATACGTCGGCGATCATCGGAGATCCCATGATGAACTGGACCTGTCGCCGGGTCATGCCGGGTTCCAGCAAATTAACCTCATCCTGTGTAATGACATTACCCTGCTGGATATCAATTTTATGAATCAGACGAGAGCAAGAGCAGACCGTTAGACACAGGCTTGCAATAAGACCGATAATAATGAGAAGCTTTTGCATCAGCAGACTGACTATATTTCCGGGGAAATCGACGGCAGCATAATACCCCATGTTTGCATCAATGGCATCACAACAGGAGAGGAAGCATTGGAATCCAGTGAGTTACGCAAGGTTGGTCTGAAAGTAACCCTGCCCCGGGTGAAAATCCTGGATATTATGGAAAGCGGCGGCAGCCGGCATCAAAGTGCCGAGGATGTCTACAAGGCCTTGCTGGATATGGGGGAAGATATCGGGCTGGCAACGGTTTACCGGGTGCTAACCCAGTTTGAGGCGGCCGGTCTGGTAAAAAGGCACCATTTCGAAGGGGGGCATTCTGTCTTCGAGCTTAGCGAGGGCGGCCATCATGACCATATCCTGTGCGTAAAGTGTGGCAAGGTGGATGAGTTTGTTGATGAGACAATTGAGCAACGACAACAGGATATTGCGAAGAAGCTGGGTTATGAGATGACGGACCACTGCCTCTACATGTATGGTGTTTGCTCGAAATGCCGGTCTGAATAATCGCGTTGGCTTGGTGGCTTGGGGACAGACCCCGTTTTTCAGCCCGGCTGGAAAAAATCCAGAGAGGAAACTTGAAAAACGGGGTCTGTCCCGATGTTTTTAACCCGCCTGTTTCGTTTTTTTCTTTGTGAGTTTTCCCGCCGGGGTATCACTGGCCAGCTGCATCATCTCGCGCGCATGCTCCCGGGTTTGTTTGGTGATTTTTACGCCGCCGAGCATGCGTGCCAGTTCATCAACACGCTCCTCTTCATTTAGCGTTCGTATGCGCGTGCGCGTGGACTCTTCACCGGAGAGTTTGGTGACCTGCATTTGCTGGTTTGCGAGTGCGGCCACCTGGGGCAGATGGGTCACGCACAGTACCTGCCGCTCAGTACCCAGGGCGCGCAGTTTCTGACCGACAATTTCAGCGATACCGCCGCCGATACCGCTGTCAACTTCATCAAAAATCAGTGTCGGGATGGCTGCACTGCCGGCAGAGATTACCTGGATGGAAAGGCTGACGCGTGACAGCTCGCCGCCCGAGGCAACTTTACTCAACGGCTGCACCGGCTGGCCGGTATTGGCGCTGACCATGAACTCGATATCATCCAGGCCGTGGCTGCCATGGGAAGGATGCTTGCGGGTCTTGATGCTGACCTCGAAAACTCCGCCCTTCATCCCCAGTGTTTGCATGGAGGCTGTAATCTCTTTGCTGAATGCCATGGCCGCCTTCCTGCGTTTGCCACCCAGCAGCTTTGCAGTATCAAGATAGGCCTGCTCCAGACTTGCCATTTTTGCCTGCAGGGCATCACGGTGTTGATCGGCATTTTCTATCAGCCCCAGCTCGCGGCGAATATTTGCTTCGATCTCCGGCAGATCCTCGGGGGGGCAGCGGTGTTTGCGTGCCAGGTCATGCAGCAAACCCGTGCGTTGTTCCAGCCACTGCAGTCTTTCCGGATCAATCTCGAGACTGTCGGAATAGTTCCGGAGCGTGACAGTGCCTTCCTGTACAAGGACGGCTGCTTCATCCAGCAAGCGGGTGGTCTCCTCCAGTCGGCTGTCAAGAGCGGACAGTTCGTTCAGTTGGTCCAGTGTCTGGCTGATCAGGGTATAGGCGGAGTTGCCTTCATCGGCGTCCAGCCGGTTGAGTGCCTGCTGGCTGGCCTCAAGTAGCTGCCCGGCGTTTGCCTGGCGGGCATGTTCGGCATCGATGTCCCTGATTACTGCGCTGCTTAGTTCCAGTACTTCCAGTTCCTGGAGCTGGTAGCGCAGCAGATCAAGCCGCGCATCGCGTTCTGCAGCATTACTGATAACAGCTTCCAGTCTCTGTCTGGCTGTCTTCCAGTCGTTGTAGATCGAGGTTGTTTTGGACAGCAGCTTTTGGTGGCCGCCAAAGGCATCGAGTATTTCCCGTTGCACGGCACTGCGCAGCAACGACTGGTGCTCATGTTGTCCATGGATGTCGACCAGCAGTTCGCCAAGTTCGCGTAGTGATTGCATGGGTGCGGTCTGGCCATTGATGTAACCACGGGAACGGTCCTCCCGGCTGATGATGCGCCGTAGCTGGCATTCACCCTCCATGTCCAGATCCCGCTGTGCCAGCCAGGCAGTGGCCCCGGCATTGTCGCGGATATCAAATCCGGCAGAGATTTCTGCGCGATCGCAGCCGTGTCTTACGACGGAGCTGTCGGCACGGTCGCCAAGTACCAGCCCCAGTGCGTCCACCAGGATGGATTTGCCGGCACCGGTTTCGCCGGTGAGTGTGGTCATGCCGGCTGTCAGTTCCACGTCGATTTCGTCGACAATGGCCAGATTACGAACGTGTATATGTGTCAGCATCTGTTAATCAGCTTCAGGGAGTGCCGGGAAGCAGTCGCAGGTGCCACGGTTGCTTGATCAAGGTTGTTCGCTCCAGCCCAGTTTTTCACGCAATACGGCGAAATAATCATGTCCCGGTGGATGCAGCAGGCGCAGGGAGTGCCGGTGTTTGCGAATGGTGATGTGGTCTCCCGCTTCCAGTGAGTGGCTGATCTGGCCATCGCAGGAAACCGTGGCTTCCAGGGCACCCTTGTGGACGATAATTTTTATGACCGCTTCATTATGCACCACGATGGGACGGTTGCTGAGCGTGTGCGGACAAATCGGTACCAGTGTAATGGCGTCCAGTTTCGGGTGCAGGATCGGACCGCCACCGGAGAGGGCGTAGGCAGTGGAGCCGGTGGGTGTGGAAATGATCAGGCCATCGGAGCGATTGGTGTTAAGAAAATAATCGTCAATCCAGGTGTCGAGTTCAATCATGCGTGCAACATCCTTTTTATGCACGACGACGTCATTCAGTGCCGATGTTTCGCTGAGCAGGTCACCATCCCGGGTGACGGTTGCATGCAGCAGGGTGCGTTCCTCCTCAAAGAAGTCACCGGCAAGGATCTTATCCAGTTGGTGCGTCATATCTTCAGGCGAGACATCGACCAGAAAACCCAGTCGTCCAAGATTCACGCCGAGCACGGCGATGCCGGATTCTGCCAGGCTGCGGGCGGCATTCAGCAGCCAGCAATATCAACATTGTTAATAGTACCATTGCTAATAACAGTTCCACCTCCGGAACGGGAGGTATCTTTACTCAGGGAGGGGGCGATGCTGACCTTCTCAACACAATCATTGCCGGAAACAACGGTGGAGATGTCGCAGGTTCTTTTACTTCCTCAGGCAATAACCTGATCGGTGATGTTGGCGCTGCAACTGGATTAACCGACGGTGTGAACGGTGATCAGGTCGGATCCAGCGGTAGCCTGATTGATCCACTGCTCGGAACTTTGCAGAACAATGGCGGCACCACCCGGACGCACGCTTTGCTCTCCGGTAGCCCTGCCATCGATGGG
>JASJGW010000349.1:0-4755 GCA_033791305.1 Gammaproteobacteria bacterium
TTTCCAGCTGATCACCCAGGTATACAGATAAAATTGCAGGAGGGGCTTCGTTTGCACCTAAACGGTGATCATTGCCTGCTGAGGCAATAACAGCACGTAGTAGAGGTCCGTGTAAATGGACACCGCGAATTACTGCGCCACAAAATAGCAGGAAGTTTAAATTGTCATGAGGCGTGCTTCCCGGATCGAGTAGATTACCCTGAGTGGCATTACCTACTGACCAGTTAACGTGTTTGCCGGAGCCATTGATGCCCGCGAAGGGTTTCTCATGGAGCAAGCAAAGAAAGCCGTGTTTCTTTGCGGTGCTTTTCATCAGGGTCATCATCAATTGCTGGTGATCAGCAGCAACGTTTGCTGCTTCGAAGTAAGGTGCGATTTCAAACTGTGCCGGCGCAACTTCATTGTGATGAGTTTTTGCGGGAATGCCCAGCTTGTACAACTGATCTTCAAAGTCCTGCATGAAGACCTGGACACGTGCCGGGATAGCGCCAAAGTCATGATCATCAAACTCCTGACCTTTTGCGGGTGCCGCACCAAACAGGGTCCGTCCGGCCAGCAACAGGTCAGGACGACTATTGGCAAAGTTGCTGTCAACCAGGAAATATTCCTGCTCTGCTCCACAACTGGAGTTTAATGGCGCAATATCCGTTTCGCCCATCAAGGAAAGCACTTTTTGTGCAGCCTTGTTCATGGCGTCGTTAGAGCGTAATAGCGGAATCTTTTTATCGAGCGCTTCACCCGTCCAGGACATAAAGACACTGGGAATCATCAGCGTTGCGCCATTATCCGTTTGCATAATGTAGGCCGGGCTGGTTGGATCCCATGCAGTATAGCCACGTGCAGCGTTCGTCATACGGATACTGCCATTGGGGAATGAAGAACCATCGGGCTCGCCTTTGATCAACAGGCTGCCGGAGAATTCGGTAATCGCACCGCCATCAGCGTTGGTGATAATAAAACCATCGTGTTTTTCAGCCGTGATATTGGTCATCGGGTAAAAAATATGAGAGAAAAACTTGGCGCCTTTTGATACTGCCCATTCTTTCATCGCCGCTGCAACGACGTCAGCGCTAGCGGAATCAAGGGGGGCCCCTGTTTTTACTGTTTTCTTTACGGCCTTGAAGGCATTCTTGGAAAGCGCCTCTTCCATTTTAGCCAGATTGAAGACATTACTTGCCCAGATCTTGTCCAGTGACTTGGGTGTTTTTACACACATTGGTTCACGGTTTGTTATTTGATAAATCGCCTGAATGCGAGCTTCATTTCCACTCATTTCCATTTCCTCTTGTATAGAATGCTAAAAAAACCGGAATTACCGGACTTGATTTGAATAAGCAGGCCCGGCGATTCAAGGGTTATCTGTTTGACCAGAGGCCTCTGTACCGGGCAACTCGCAGCGGTCCGGTAACCTGATTCCGCTGTCTGATTCAGTCGCCCGGAAAACTATATCGTTTGGGAATCACCACAACACCGTTATCCGATATCTGGAAGCACTACCGATCCTGCGCCCGATCAACACCAATGACCTCGCCAGCAGGAACAGCCACATCCTTGTCAATAATGCGGTACTTGCCACCAAAGGGAACGGCCGGCTTGGCACGATCGTCCGTCAGCGGTTGCAGGCGTGAGCCAACGCCACCGGCAAGGATGATAGCCAGCGTCTTGTCGAGCATGTTAAACGGCACTGCAGTCGTGTAGGTCAGTGTTCATGTAACACTTACATAGCAATTGCCGCGCCAGTCACATCAGACCCACATTACAGGCGTTCTGTCATTGCATAATGCAATTCAGCGTATTGTATATGCACCAATACCGGGACCACCAACCCCTGATTGCACAATAGTAGTGCATAATCCTGCTCTATTTCCGGCACAGAGGTGCATATAAACAAGTTCCAGGATAGTCATATACCTAGCCCGCCGTCTTTATTGCTGACAATGACTCTGCCTCGCCCCTTTACGTGGTTCAGGCCAACACGGCGATAATCATTTCCGATGTCTTTCCACAGGGACTTGAGTACCGGGTGCAGCTGGATGTAATCATCCTGTTGGGTAAGCCCAAGCGCACGGCCTGAATAAAGGTCATTGCCGGCAACGCTATCTGCAAAATGCAATACATAATTCACGATTGACAACGTATCGACCTGCAGGCAGGTAACCGTGACTGACTCGGGTAAACACTGAGTCTCTGGAGATGGTTATTCTGGAAATATTTCTTGATCCGCAAGACAGCTGTGACCCTGATCCCCTGAAGGACCGGGGTTTTACGCCACGCGCGGATTCAGCGCAGGAAGTGCTCTCTTTGCGCGCCGGAGATGGGATCGCCGGCTTCGATACAGACGGGGACGAAACTGGTGCCTGAAGTCTTTCTTCCACGCTGTAAAATCCAGTTTTCCGGCACCATAGATAGCATTGTCCATTGATTGAACCAGCGCGCGCACCCTGGCAGGTTCCGCCTGTGGCTGGACCTCGATAATTTTCTCGGCAATGGCGGTTATTGGTGCATGCCTTGAAATGTCAAGATAGCTGCAAACTTGTGACCTGAACTGGGTACACCAAGCCTCCGGCCGTTCCTCGCCTTCAATACAGCGTATACATAACCAGAGTTTGACGGTTTTGGGCATCATGAGTGCAAGCCCCATGCTTAATTTATTCACAGAAAACACTGGAGAAAGCCGCTTGCTAGCAGACACTGTGTGCTGAATGCCACGTTGTCCAGTCGCTGACAGCCAATTAGAAGCCCTGACACCGGCCGAACGGAGGAGTACCCGGGTACGCCCCCAGGCACCCAGCCAATAGCCGATGATCAATCCCATGATGATGAAGATGGGCATCCAGAAATAAACGGGAAACAAATCCTGTTCGCCGCCTGCTGCGACCCCGCGGCGATTCCCTGCAGCAGTGGCGGCAGCCTCCTGACCAGGCAGCCCGGCTAGCCTGGGCGTTTCTGTGTCCACATCCCACCATGCCACCTGGATTCCGGGCAAACGTATCCATCCATCCTGCAGAGGAATAATCGTATAGGTTTCCTTGCGGCTCCCGAGCAACTGCGTGCCACCTCTGGAGATTCCGTTACTGGTGGTGACCGAATCCCGATAAGCCCGGAAATCATTGCTCTTAAGATGCTGTTCCAGTGATGGGAGCTGGGTACCCAGAGCCCCCCTGGCTGTCAGCTCGAGGGTGAGTGTGACAGGTACGCCTTCCTTCGCCGGCCCGTCATCAGGCATATGCATCCGCAGTTTCAGGTCATTCAAGGGTAGCCAGGGGATTACAGTAGGGTCAGCCGGCAACACCTGTAATACCGGTAGCTTGTCGGAAGCAATGGAAAACCTGTTGCCAGTCCCACTGACCGGCATTCCCGGTGCTCCATTCCATTGCCGGTTTGAAACATGAGTGCCCGTGAATTTAATTGCAGGGATAACAATCTCACCGGATCGTAACGGCGTCAGTTTGAAATGGTATTCGTTGACAATCTCCCGGCTACTATTCCGCCCGGACTTGCGCGTACTCGCAACAGGGCCATCCACCTGTTCCAGTATCGCTCCACTAATGCGCGGGATAGCGGGAGTGAGCGTCTTGAGGTTGTCACTACTGACAACCCGCACGGTGTACAAGATGTTCTGCTGCTCGTAAAACACCGCTCCGCTGGTTTCAACCTCAACGACAGGCGGGCTGTCGGAAGATGAATTCCCGACCGCGGGTGCCTGTGCAGGATACCAACCTGCGCCGGGTGCAATGCCAGAATATGCCGCAGGATATGCCGGTAGCTGTTCGCGCTTCAGCCCGGGTTTGAAATCCTCGAGATTGCCCCAGGGCCGATTGCTGGTAGTGCGTGAGTTCTTTGTTGAAGGCTGTTTGGAGTTAAACGAAAAGCCTGCGGCAGCCACGTTAACACTGGACAGTAGTCCGACCAACAAACAGATAATACAGACTGGTACGCAATTCCTGTAATGCATTTTCTGCCCCTGCTATTTATATATCCAAGCACCGTGTTAAGCCGGTACTTTAGAAATAGTTACCATGGTCTGGTTTCCATCAACTCGCGCCCGCGCCGCTCAAGCTCCCGCCGTTCCTCGATCATAAACTGGTTCCGTAACAGATAGGCGGAATCACCTTCAATTTGTTCCAGCCATTGTTCCATCATGATCATGGATATACCGGTTCCAGGGATAGCATCTTCATCTGGTAGCCCGGCCTGTGGGGCGTCAGGGTCTTCTTCACCCAGACCGGCTCCCATCTGATCAAACTGGTCCACGGCCTGACTGGCAGCAGCCTCTTCTTCGGAAATCTCTTTGGGGGTGCCGCCCGGACCGGCTGGCTCGTCTGCCGAGCTGCCTGCCTCCTGTTGTTCCCGATCCTGTTCGCCTCCTCCAGCGTCGCCAGTTTCCTCTGGCCCGGATCCCTGATCAGTAATATCTATGGACAGATTACCATCTTTCTCTTCGCCTTGCTCGCCAGAATCGCCATCTTCCTGCTGCTCCTCACGATCTCCCTGTTTTTGCATGGATTCTTCCTCGCCGCCCTCGACATCCTCCGTCTGTTCGTCCCGGTCGCCGGTGGCCTCTTCCATTTCCTCTTCCTGGCCGCCCTCGGCAGGCACGGCATCTTGATCTTCCTCGCCTGTGGCACCTTCAGCTTCCTGCTCCTGGTCCCCGGGGGCGTCCTCGGATTCCTGTTCCTGGTCCCCAGTGGAGCCTTCTGATTCCTGCTCCTGATCTCCGGAGGCGTCCTCGGATTCCTGTTCCTGGTCCCCAGT
>JASJGW010000350.1:0-3597 GCA_033791305.1 Gammaproteobacteria bacterium
TGGCTGTTCGCTTCGGGTCTGCTCGGTTTGGTTGGCGTGGCAAGACGCAAGCAAGCAGCGTAACAATAATAACAGTTTTAGCAGAGACGGCGGCTTCGGTCGCCGTTTTTGATTGTGCTAAAGGTCCGGTTGTGGCCGAGAACAAACCAAGGTACTGATTCAAAATATGCGTTACTAAACGACGGGAGACGCCCCTTTCGAGACCTTCACGATCGCCGTCTGCAGGTTAAGTTGACATGCCGATTAATATTCTGTTCGGAAGACTATTAACAAAGAGATTGATGCTGTATTGGTAAGTTTTAATCAGGCTCCCTTGATTTTTGATGCGGACACAGATGGCGTTGACACTGTCTTCGCGACGGATGCTTCTTTACGCAAGTCTGTGTCGGGCGTCATGTTAATCCGACCATCGTGTTCCAGTATTGCAAACCTGTCGCCTTCAGGGCTGATGAGCGCCGCTACGGGTTCCTGAAATAACGATCTGCGCACGAAATGCAGTTGCCATCCGAATGACTCGATATGACGCAGTGCGCGCATTTGGTGTTGGCTCAGCAGTTCATCAGGATTGTCAGGAACGGGTACCTTGTGCTGGCGTCTTTCTTTCCGGGACGTTGCTTCTGCTGACTTCGGTACCTCTGGGAGCTGTTTGATCGGGTCGGATCCAGATTGTGAAGAACGCAATTCGAGCTCCAGATCCATATTGATGCATCCATCCGGATCCAGGATTCCGATTTGGTCAATCCTGGCATTGCAAAGAACCGGGACAGGTTCCTGAAACAGCGGGTAGCGAATAAACTTCAGTTTCCAGCCGAAATACTGGCATTCACGTAATGCGGTCAGCTGTTTGCGATTCAGGATTTTCTTCAGATCATCCTGGTTTAGCTTCTTGTTTTCGCGCCTGTCTATAGTCATGTCGCTTATTCTTAAGCTAACCTCGTTTCGAACAGAACAGGAATCGTTACGGTTCTTGTTGTCTATACAATAACTCGGCCGGTTTCAAAAAGACTTTACTCCATGCTTTTTCCTAAACATGATGACCATACCTGCTGCGTTTTTGGCTGTTCGGTTCCGGCCTTCCGGGGTTAACACCAGTCGCGTCGATTGCAGGGTAAATACCTTGCGGTATAAGCGCGGGCCCAGCGTAATGCGCCCGCGGCAGGCATGGTGCTGCAGGGCACGCAACAGGAGAGAGCGTCACACAACCATGTGGAGGTTTACCTGATTCAAGGCAGGATTACGGCCGGTAGACTTCATGTGCGACACGCGTCAGAAGTTTTATAAAGAACTCGACGTCATCTGGACTCAGCGCCATATGATGATCAAGGAAGCGGCTGACCGGGCTGCCAGAGTTGCGACTGTAGAGCGCACCATCGCGAAGCTCCAGCGATTTGCGCACAAACCTGGCGGCGGTGTCGTGGCAACTAACGCACTCGCCCTTAAACCTTGCCTGATTGTTCACCTGCGCGAGTAACATATCATAAACCGCATCGACCTCGTTACCCGCGAGGTAATGGCTGTGCAAAAACCGACGGAGATCATGGACATGGTGCGGCCCTTGCAACTCACCACTGGAAACGCGGAGAAACTTACGTGCGAAATCACCGGAATGCCCATGACAGGCAGCACAATGGTCGTCCCACAGCCAGTGCAGATCTATATCGGAAGCCCTGACCGCCGTCATCGCCAGCATCGCCGCAACCAGTATGATGCTTACTCCAGGGTTAACTCGCATAGCGTATGTGCTTATTTGCATCATGACCGAAGAGAGACCATATTATAGGTCGGCGTAAATTGTACTCCTTACCAATCAAATCAGCGTGACCGTCAATCATGCGTCAGTCTTGCTGGCTTTTTTTCCCGGTGAACATGGCGTTAACAAGATGCTCACCATGCAATCGGCCAGAAACAATCACACCGGTAATATGCAGAAAAACAAGAAGCAACATAAAGTTTGATGAGACTTCGTGTAGTTCCTCCCAGAATTCCTCTGCTTCTTCATCTTCACCGTGTTCTTTTTCATTCTCCCCATCATCGTCATCGTCATCGTCTCCATAGGCAGGGCGAATGAAGGTCAACTCAGCTGGATCACCTGCCAGTGGTCCAAGTCCCTCCTCAATGGCATACACTTTGAGGCCACTCACCGAAACAATAAAAAGACAAAGTAACATGGCGATCACCATCCAGCCCCCCGCCGGATTATGACCAGTATAGTGTTTCGGCTTTTTATCAATCAGGCCCCTCAAATACTGGATAACAGCCTTTGGTGAAGTCAGGAAATTACTGAAACGCGCATACCGGGTACCCAGAAACCCCCATAACACACGGAAGGTTATAAGACCCAGCACCACGTATCCGGCATATATATGTAAATTGTTTTCTTCATCACCGCTTAGATAAGCAATGAGGAAAGCCAGCACCAGACTCCAGTGAAAGATCCTGACCAACGGATCCCAAACACGCACTTCGTTACTCATTATAACGCCCTCGTTAAATTCAACATCAGCGTTCATTATGCGTATTTTCTGCGATAAAACATCGGACCAATGCCATAAGTAGTATCGTATGGGACATATGTCCTATAGCATAAGCCACTGTTTATGAAGAGCTCAATACTATGTACAGCGCCCGTGCCAAAGAAATCATATTGATTCTTATATTTACCACCGTGGTCGTCGCCAGTGGCGCCGACCTTGTGGCTGATCTCTCACATGGGGCAGACACTGAACATATCGTCAAAGAAGCAATCATCGTCAGTATATCAATGATTGCGATTACCTGGCTTATGTGGGGACTGCACCAGCAGCAACTTGAAATCAGGTCTCTACAGCAGGAGCTGGAAACAGCAATCAACCCGAAAATACCACCAAAAAAATATGTACTCGAAGCACGCAAGAAACTGGGTAACGTGATTACCCAGCAATTTTCAGAGTGGATGCTAACCGGCAGTGAGATAGACGTTGGCTGGTTGCTGTTGAAAGGCCTCAGTCTTAAAGAAATTGCAATTGTAAGAAGCACCCAGGAAAAAACAGTCCGACAGCAGGCCTCATCAATCTATAAAAAAGCAGGGGTCAGTGGTCGGCATGTTTTTTCGGCATGGTTTATAGAGGATATTCTTTAAGCCATGTTAACCAGACCCTGTGCCATTGCCAGTTCGGTGACACAGAAAGCAAGCGTGCAGATTGGCGCAGCGGCACTCGATACCATGGGGTTTTTTGAAGAGGATACCGCGTGAACGGGAAATCATCCTCCGCTGCAACTGCGCAATATCCCTTGCTGGCGCCACACGCCAGACCGGTTGATGAGATACTTGCCGATTTGCACTGCTCGTCGAATGGCCTTAGCCAGGCTGAAGCAGACGCCCGCCTGCAACACTACGGACGCAACGCTCTGCCGGTGGCTGAACCGCCGGGCATCGCGCGCGTCTTCCTGCACCAGTTCACCAGCCCGCTGATCTACGTACTGGTGGCGGCTGCACTGGTGTCGCTGGCAATCCGCGAGTGGTCCGACGCCGGGTTCATCTGCGCGGTCCTGTTGCTGAATGCCATTATTGGCACCGCCCAGGAATACTCGGCCCAGCGTGCCGCGACGGCCCTGCAG
>JASJGW010000351.1:0-6714 GCA_033791305.1 Gammaproteobacteria bacterium
GGACGCCATCGAAACCTGTGATGTACTGTTCCAGTGTGAGCAACCGCTATCACTTGCGGCGCTCGGCAACGGCTCCTGGCTGTCGATAACCTACCCGGTACCGGCGCAACTTACCATCGCGATGATGCAACATATCGTGGACGAAACACCGGACGATTCCGACGGTGCAGCGGTCGCTGCCATGGTAGCCAACTACATTGCCGACATCCGTACCGAGGGTGAGGAAAAAGAAAGCCTGACCTTCTTTACCAGGCAGATTCTTGCCGGCGTCGCCAAGCGGCACCGCAACATCGAAGAACCCGAGATGATCAACACCTGGATCGAGATCCTGGAACTAAATAACATCAAGGAATTACTGTCGCGCCTCGCCGCCATGCTGGACACCATCGTCGGGGATAACTGGTGGATTGACCGCGACGCACTGCGTGCCAGCTTGCCGGAGAAATAGCTGACGGGGTCACTCTGCCACTTGAATCTGCAATTCGCAGTTATTTTCTATAAGCGCAGGATGTGCTGATGCACGCAGCGCATCCTGCGCACTTACCCCGACATATCCTGCATAAAACTGACGGCTACTTCTGGTGGTAATAGTCGTACTTGTCCAGAATATCCAGCGTGAACCCCCAGGCCTCGTTGTAGGACAGACCACTGTCATCCGGAATAATCAGTTTCACGTACAGCTCCCCGGAATACTCCTCTTTCAGCTTTGACAGGCGCCGGTGCAGTTCTTTGCGGGTCACCACGCTGTAGTCTTTCTCATCCGCGTCCTTGAATCTCAGCTGGTAATACCCGTCCTCCTTCCAGTAACGCACGGTTACCACGTACTTGCCCTTGGCTGATCGGGCAGGCCGGACCAGCCGGTCATACTTGACACTGAGCTCGTCGTATTCTTCCTGCAGGGCTTCCATTTGCCGGGTACTCAGGGAATATCCCTGCCTGAGCCCGGCGAGTTCAACCGCCTGTTCCCTGCTGGTCTGTTCACTGGCGGCCAGTTCATCAAGGGCCTGTTGCAGGGCCTGCTGCAGGCGTTCCTGCATGCTGGCATGTGTCGCCTTGAGCTGCTCATATTCAGTGTTAACCGTTGCAAGTTCAGTGTTGGCCTTTGCCAGCTGGTCTGCATTCAGTTGCCTGGCACGCCGGGACTCCTGCAAACTGGCAGCCAGTTGCTGCTGTTCCTCAGTCAGCGCCAGTATCTGCTGCTGCTGGACAGACAGCTGTTCCTGCATGGACTGCCGGTTTTCATCCGCCCGCATAAGCTGCATACGCATTTCGGAGTTCATATGCTGCGCCTGTGCCAGTTGTTCTTCCAGGGTGGCACTGGTTTCAGTCATGGAACGCGCCAGCGCTTCGGCCTCACGCTCGGCCGCGATGGTCGCGCGCAGTTCCTGCACCAGGTCCCAGTTACGCAACACCAGTACGGTACTCGCCATCATGAATATCATGACAATGACCATCATGATATCGGTAAAGGATGGCCAGAACGTGTCGCCATCGGCCCCAATCCCGGCGTTCCGGCGCAGATCAATAAAGGCATCGTCCATTGTCAGTCGCCGGTTGCCGGCAGGCGGAAACCTTCGCGTAACAGTTCCTTGATGCCGTCGACACTCCTCGTCATGCCGTTCATCTGCTCACCCAAATCTGCAGCAATCACATGCAGGCGGTTGCCCGCTTCCGCATATTCCAGCTGAATATTCCGCATGCCACTGGCGGCCTCGCGCAGCCCGTGAATCAGTCCCGCCACTTCGTGCAGCATGCTCTCACTGTCATGGGAGTATTCAGGCAGCAGGTACACCGAGGTCACTTCCTCCACACCACTGAGAAAATGTATCTGTGCATCACTCAGCTTGAGGTAAAAATAACCGTAGAACAGGTAACACAGTATGGCTGTGATGGTGGTTGACAGCGCGGTGGACATGCCATGGATCACCAGCCCCATGGAACCGCTGTCCTGTGCGGAATCCAGCAGGTTCGAGGTCCCCATGAGGGCAACGGAGAGGGAAACAATGGTACCGAAAACACCTGTCAGGATGAGGATGTTGCTGACATAGCGGGTAAAACTGATACGCGTGTGCTCGTCGGCCGCCAGCGTGGCCGCCAGTGCACTGTGATTTATCCTGGCGTGTTCCTCACTCAGTTTCCGGATAGTATTGTGACGCCGCGCAATCACAGACTTCGGGCTGACACCCTTCATCAGCTTTTCGGGATCACTGCTGAACTGACGGACAAACCTCGCCAGTGCGATTTCTTCCTGCATATAGTACGACAGGGTTGCGACAATCTTCACCAGCCCCAGCAGGAATATCAGCAGGATACCCCCGTTGACGATCAGGCCAACCGGTGTCATCTGATTTTTCAGGTAAAGTTCACTGATAAACTGATAGTTTGCCAGCAGTATGATCCCGACAATCGTCCCGAGGACAATCAATCGTATCAGCATACGGCGGCTGAAGTTACTCCTTGGCTCAATCATGGTCACAACCCTTCACTGCGTTTAAATATAGTGGTTACTACCGCTCCCGGACAGGAGCAGGTACTTGCTCACATATCAGGCCTTGTTGTAGATCTCAGAACCCGACCGCTTGAACTGCTCGGCCTTCTCGGCCATGCCTTTTTCGACGGCAATACCAATATCCCCAATACCCTGACTGGCCGCGTACTCACGCACGTCCTGGCTGATCTTCATGGAACAGAACTTGGGACCGCACATGGAACAAAAGTGCGCCACCTTGGCAGAATCCTTGGGTAGCGTCGCATCGTGAAATTCGCGTGCCTTCTCCGGATCCAGGCCAAGGTTGAACTGGTCTTCCCAGCGAAATTCGAAACGTGCCTTTGACACGGCATTGTCACGCACCTGTGCACCGGGGTGTCCCTTGGCAAGATCGGCGGCATGCGCAGCAATCTTGTAGGTGATAATGCCCTCGCGCACGTCCTGCTTGTCCGGCAGGCCGAGGTGTTCCTTGGGCGTGACGTAACACAGCATCGCCGTGCCATACCAGCCGATCTGTGCCGCACCGATCGCGGAAGTGATGTGGTCATAGCCGGGGGCAATATCCATGGTCAACGGACCAAGTGTGTAGAACGGGGCCTCATAACAATCGGCAAGCTCCTTGTCCATATTCTCCTTGATCATCTGCATCGGTACATGTCCCGGCCCTTCAATCATCACCTGCACATCATGCTCCCAGGCAATTTTTGTCAACTCGCCCAGTGTTTCCAGTTCGGCAAACTGTGCGGCATCATTGGCATCGGCAATCGAACCCGGGCGCAAGCCGTCACCCAGCGAAAACGACACATCGTAGGCCTGCATGATCTCGCAGATATCCCGGAAGTGTGTGTACAGGAAACTTTCCTGGTGATGCGCCAGGCACCACTTGGCCATAATGGAACCGCCACGGGAAACGATACCGGTTACACGACTGGCAGTCATGGGCACATAGGCAAGCCGCACACCGGCGTGGATAGTGAAATAATCCACGCCTTGCTCGGCCTGTTCAATCAGGGTGTCGCGAAATATCTCCCAGGTCAGGTCCTCGGCCACGCCATTGACCTTCTCCAGCGCCTGGTAGATAGGCACGGTACCGACCGGCATCGGCGAATTGCGCAGGATCCACTCGCGCGTTTCATGGATGTTCTTGCCGGTGGACAGGTCCATCAGGGTGTCACCGCCCCAGCGCGCCGACCACACCATCTTTTCAACCTCCTCGACAATGGAGGAAGTCACAGCGGAATTACCGATGTTGGTATTGATCTTCACCAGGAAATTACGCCCGATAATCATCGGTTCCATTTCCGGGTGGTTGATATTGGCAGGAATAATCGCACGCCCACGCGCCACTTCATCGCGTACAAATTCGGGCGTGACCTTGCCGGGAATACTGGCACCAAAACTGTTACCCGGATGCTGTTTTAGCAGGCCACTGTCCTGCAGCTCATCCAGCAGCAGGTTCTCACGAATGGCCACAAACTCCATTTCCGGGGTGATGATGCCCTGTTTTGCATAATGCATCTGCGTGACATTGCGGCCAGCCCGTGCTCGGCGTGGATTCTGGATATGCTCAAAGCGCAAATGTGCCAGCTCCGGATCTGTCTGACGTTCACGGCCAAATTTTGAACCGGGGCCTTGCAGTTGCTCGGTATCGTTGCGTTCCCTGATCCAGGCCCCGCGCACATCGGCCAGTCCGGCCAGCAGATCAATATTGGCTGCCGGGTCAGAATACGGACCGGAGGTGTCATAGACCGTAATTGGCGGGTTCTTTTCGACACCAAAACTTGCCGGGGTATCGGCCTGCTGGATCTGCCGCATGGGTACACGAATGTCCGGGCGTGAGCCCTGCACATAAATCTTCATGGAACCGGGAAAGGGTCGGGTCACGTCATCCGACAACTGCTCGGTCTTCTTGATAAAGTCTTCCGGAATCGCACTCATCTGGCCGTCCTCACGGGTAATGGATACAGGGCCAGGTACTTGAGCTTCCCTACGCCGGTATGGCCCGGATCAGGTTCCAAGGGACTGTCTCAGCCCGTTAAGGGCACCCCCAGCTGGGGCTATACGGTAACGAAAGGGCCTGTTATTTGCAAGATCATTATCTGCCTGCCGGATAATAACCATATGTTTTATATAATAAACACAGTAACCACCCCGGTCAGATCATTGCCAGCCCCGGGCAAACCCCGTACTCTTGCACCCTCAAAAAATCAATGAGTCGTACAGCCCCATGAACCAGACAGAAATTGAACAAGCGCGCTTTAACATGATCGAGCAGCAAATCCGCCCCTGGGATGTACTGGATCAACGGGTCCTGGATGTCATGAACAGCATTCCGCGAGAACAGTTTGTACCGGAGAGTTGTCGTTCATTGGCCTTTGCCGACACCAGTATTCCGCTGGGCCATGACCAGGTAATGATGGCACCCAAGCTTGAAGGCCGCCTGTTGCAGGCGCTGGCCATCAAACCTGACGATACCGTGCTGGAAATCGGCACCGGCAGTGGCTACCTGACCGCCTGTCTTGCCAGCCTGGGGCAACACGTCACCAGCATCGACATCATGCCTGATTTCACCACTGCTGTCAGGGCAAAGCTGGAGGCGCTCAATATCAGTAATGTCACCCTGGAAACAGCCGATGTGGCCGAGGGTATCGGGAGTGACGCACGCTACGATGCGATTGCCGTCACCGGTTCATTGCCGTTGTTGCAGCAGCAGTTCCACCGGAATCTCGAAATCGGCGGGCGTCTGTTCATCATCACCGGCTCCCTGCCCATCATGGAAGCCAACCTGATTACCCGCATCGACGAACAGAACTGGGCCAGTGAAAGCCTGCTGGAGACCTGCATGCCGCCACTGCTGAATGCAACAAGGCCACAGGATTTTATTTTCTAGAGGGTGGTTAGGTACACTTGCAGGAGCGGATCGTTTATGCCCGGCGAGCAACCGGGTACAGCCGCGATAATCTTCTGGTTCAACCTGATAAAGAAAGATACTATTGCCGCGGAATCCACGACCATGATTTGGTTTTGAATCTGTTGTTTTCAATTTGAAAGAGTACGGGCCCAAAGGTATGAAACATTTTCTCCTGCACCACCATAGCCCGTTACTGCTCTGCGGATTACTGCTGGTCACGGGTGGGCAAACTTGGGCAGATGACCTGGTTTCCGTGTACCTGCTGGCGCTGGATGCCGACCCGCAGTACCTGGCCGCGGTGGAAGCACACAAGGCAGCACTTGAAGTTATTCCGCAAAGTCGCGCCGCCCTGTTGCCCGATATTGCGCTATCGGGCGATGTTTCCAGGAACCGCTATCATTTCAGAGACAATGGCGACACCAACTATTCCACCAACCAGATTTACAGTATCGGGCTGCGACAGCCACTCTATCAGCGGGAACGCTGGCTCCAGCGGGAGCAGGCCGACAGCCGTGCCACACAGGCCGATGCAGAACTGCTTGCCGCACAGCAGGACCTGGTATTACGGGTCGCCACACGCTATTTTCTGGTCCTGGGTGCACAGGACAACGTGGAGTTTGTTCAGGCGGACAAGGAGGCTATCGCCCGTACACTGGAACAGGCGCAGCAGCGCTTTGAGGTCGGGCTGGCGGCCATCACTGACACACTGGACGCACAGGCCCGTTATGACATCGCGTTCAGTGATGCCATTAATGCCGACCGACTCCTGGATGACACCAAAGAGGCATTACGCGAGTTAACCGGCGAATTACCGGTTGCACCGGAAGTGCTCAAGACAGAGATACCGTTGCTTGCCCCGGAACCCCTTGACCAGGATGCCTGGGTCACGGCCGCCATTGAACAAAATCCGCTGGTACTTGCCGCCCGGGCCGCCACCGCTGTTGCGAAACAGGAAATCCAGGTGCAGAATTCCGGTCACTACCCGAGCATCGACGTGGTCGCGGACTACAGTTACCTTGACACCCAGTTTGGCGGTTTCACACCACTGGAACGTAATGACGGCGCCATTGGTCTGGAGTTAAACCTGCCGCTCTACCAGGGCGGCCGGGTCTCTTCACAAACCCGCCAGTCACGCTACCAATATAATCAGGCGCGGGAAGAACAGGTAAAACAGCGGCGCGCTACCGAACGCCAGACGCGCGATAACTACCGCGGCATCATTTCCGGCATCAGCAAGGTCGAAGCACTGCAGCATGCCGTCGTCTCGAACGAAAAGGCGGTGGAGGCGTCGGAGACGGGCTTCGAAGTCGGCACC
>JASJGW010000352.1:0-11366 GCA_033791305.1 Gammaproteobacteria bacterium
CCCCCCCCCCCCCCCCCCCCCCCCCCCCCCCCCCCCCCCCCCCCCCCCTGTCGGTTTCACTGATCTGACAGCGGGCACCTCTGGGCCAGGCTGCTCGGTATGGCGTGCATGCGAGATTTCAGGTTCGGGCGCAGTTTTCGCCATTTGATAACTTGCAGATGCCGGTGAGCTTATTGACTCATCCTTGCGAATGCGCTGTACGTCATAGCTGGGGGTTTCCAGCGACGGCGAAGGAATCAGCATAACTGCAATCTTGTGGCGGGCTTCAAGTCCGACCAGCAACTCGCGTTTCTCATTCAGCAGGTAGGTGCCGACATCAACAGGCACATGGGCCACAACACGCAGGGTGTTGTCTTTCATGACCTCTTCCTCGATGATCCTGAGTACTGACAGGGACAGCGATTCCACCCCGCGGATCGTACCCTGGCCGGTGCAGCGCGGGCAGACAATCTGGCTGGACTCACCCAGAGAAGGTCGCAGACGCTGGCGTGACATTTCCAGCAGACCGAAGCGGGAAATACGGCCGATTTGCACGCGTGCCCGGTCCATCTTCAGTGCCTCGCGCAAGCGGTTCTCCACTTCACGCTGGTTGCGGGCCGGCCGCATATCGATAAAATCAATGACGACCAGGCCGCCCAGGTCCCGTATGCGCAGTTGCCTGGCAATTTCATCAGCGGCTTCCAGGTTGGTATTCAGTGCCGTTTCTTCAATATCACTGCCTTTGGTGGCGCGGGCAGAGTTGATATCGATGGAAATCATCGCCTCGGTGTGATCAATCACAATGGCGCCACCGGATGGCAGGGTAACTTCACGCTGAAAGGCAGACTCAATCTGGGACTCGATCTGGAAACGGTTGAAAAGGGGAATGGTTTCGTCGTCGTAAAGCTTCAGTTTTCCCAGGTTGTGAGGCATCACCCGGTCCATGAACTCACGGGCTGTATCAAAGACTTCCTGGCTGTCAACCAGGATCTCCGAGATCTCTGTGCGCAGATAGTCACGCAGGGCACGGATAATGACATTACTTTCCTGGTAAATCAGAAACGGCGCAGACTGCTCTGCAGAGGCCTCTTTGATGACACTCCATAAGTGGACGAGGTAATCGAGGTCCCACTGCAACTCTTCGCTGCCGCGGCCTATCCCTGCCGTACGGACGATCATACCCATGTCCTCAGGGATGTTCATGGCGCTCATGGCGTCGCGGACCAGGTCACGGTCATCACCCTGAATACGTCGGGAAACACCCCCGGCACGCGGGTTGTTGGGCATCAGGACCAGATAGCGTCCGGCGAGACTGATAAAGGTGGTCAGGGCGGCACCCTTGTTGCCTCGTTCTTCCTTCTCGACCTGAACAACCAGTTCCTGGCCTTCAGTCAGGGCATCCTTGATGCTGAGACGACCAGATGATTTCCGGGCGGATTCCTTGAAGTAACTGCGAGCAACTTCTTTCAGCGGCAGAAAGCCGTGGCGGTTGCCACCGTAATCAATAAAGGCTGCCTCGAGGCTGGGCTCGATGCGGGTAATTTTACCTTTGTAGACGTTTGATTTTTTCTGACCCCGTGATTGTACCTCTATATCGAGATCGTAAAGCTTCTGGCCATCGACCATGGCCACACGCAGCTCTTCGGGCTGTGTGGTATTGATTAGCATTCTTTTCATGTTTTGGGTCTCTCATGCGCTCAACCTTATTACACATACAGCGAGGTGTCGGGCTTACCCGCAACGGGGCATGTTGCCAGAAGGGCATCGATATACCCATCAGCCATAACATGCAGGTGATTGCTGCTGGCATTTGTTGCTGTATGTGATCCATGGGAGCGATTAATGTTTGTTTAATTTATTGATTTGCAGCATATTGCTGTGGGTTCTTGAAGATTGATGGTTAGTGATAGAGCTGCCAGCATCTCCAGTAAAAAATTTGTGTTTACGGTGTGCCTTCCGTACGTATTATGCCTTTTAAAGGTCATACCGATCCGTCACTATAACAACCTTGCTCTATACCCGCAAACAATGCAGGTAATACAACAGGATGAATCGCTGTAGAATTCTGCAGCAGTTTCAATGAATGACGCAGGTGAATGAGTCAATTACCAACGAAAAGTTTCCCTAAGGTACGTCAGGTTAATGTATCGGCTGAAGAGGCCGGGCAACGAATCGACAATTTTCTGGCGCGATACTTGAAGGGAGTTCCAAAAAGCCACATCTACCGCATCCTGCGGCGCGGGGAAGTGCGCGTGAACAGTGGCCGTATACGTGCTCAATATAAGATATGTGCCGGTGATACTGTGCGGATTCCTCCCGTCAGGATTGCACCGGCCAAGTCCGGACAAAAGGCGCCCGATTTCAGCCTTGAGAAACATATTCTGTTCGAAAATCAACGTTGCCTGGTCATCAATAAACCGTCGGGCATTGCCGTGCACGGTGGCAGTGGCGTGAGCCATGGCGTCATCGAGGCGCTCCGGGCAGAGCGCCCACAGGCGCCCTATATCGAGTTGGGCCATCGACTTGACCGTGAAACGTCCGGGTGCCTGGTGCTTGCCAAGCGGCGCAGTTTTCTGCGTGCCTTTCATGAGCAATTACGGCATGGCCGGGTCGAGAAACACTACCTGGCGCTGGTAGCCGGTGCGTGGAAAGGCGGGAAACAGACGGTGGATGTCCCGTTGCGTAAAAATCAGTTACGCGGCGGTGAACGCATGGTTACTGTGGATGCTGACGGCAAACAGGCTGTCAGTGTTATCAGTCCCGTCTCCTGTTACAAGAACGCAACCCTGGTAGAAGTTGTACTGAAAACGGGCAGGACCCACCAAATCCGTGTTCACGGTACGCATATCGGGCACCCATTGGCTGGTGATAAGAAGTACGGGGATCCTGTCTTTAACCGCCAGATGCGTGCTCTTGGCCTGCGTCGCATGCTGCTGCACGCACATTTGCTTGAGTTCACGGATCCTTCAAATGACGAAGTCATCACAGTCAGTTCGCCGCTGGGCGATGATGTGAAGGCTGTTCTTGCACAGCTCGAGTCGTCATAATCGCCCGTTGCACGACAGCGTGAACAAACTCGAGTGACCGCATAATGCCTGCCCGGATAAAATTTATTGTGTTCGACTGGGATGGGACCCTGATGGACTCCGAGGCCCAGATTGTAATGTGTTTGCATGCGGCAATTGCTGATCTTGATCTGGAACCTATGGATGATAATACGGTCAAGAATGTGATTGGTCTGGGATTGCGTGAGGCAATTGACACACTGGTGCCGGGGCGTGATGATTGTTTTCATCAGGCATTCGTAGATGCATACAGGACGCACTGGTTCCAGTCCGAAAGCTCGGTGCTGTTTGATGGTACCCGTGAGGTGCTGGATACCATCGGGCAAAATAAATTTCTGCTGGGTGTGGCTACCGGGAAGGCGCGCCGGGGGCTGGACCGGGTGCTGAACGATACGGGTCTGACATCCTGTTTTCACGCAACACGCTGTGCCGATGAAGCACCCTCGAAGCCGCACCCGCAAATGTTGCTGGATTTGATGGAAGAGCTGAATGTTCTTCCTGAAGAGACGATAATGGTAGGTGACACCGAGTATGACATGGAGATGGCCACCAATGCAGGGGCCGCAAAAATCGCGGTCCGTTCAGGTGTGCATTCAGGCGAACGGCTTAACCGGCATGCGCCGCTGATTTGCCTTGACAGGATAGCTGACATGCCGGACTGGATGGTCGCTACGGGGCTCATACCCGACAGATACGTCTGATTTAATAACTTTTGACAGGTGATTTTATGTTTGACAAAGATGCAGCCAGCAGTAATTCCAGAGACAGTAATGATGACTGGAACCGTGATCTGGTAAACCGGCTTGCCTTTGCAGCAGTTGATGAACAGCGCCGTGCCCGGCGCTGGGGTATATTCTTCAAGTTTCTGATGGCGGGGTATCTGCTGCTGTTGCTGGTCCTGTATCTGCCAACGGACTGGTCCGACTTAAGCAAGGTGAGTGAAAAACATACTGCCCTGGTCGATTTTAAAGGCATTATTACTGACTCGTCAGAGGCCAGTGCAGACAAGATTATCACCGGCTTGCGTGCTGCGTTTGAGGACAAGAGTACGGCAGGGGTGATTCTGCGTGCCAATTCCCCTGGTGGGAGTCCGGTGCAGTCTGCCTACATCTATGATGAGATCAAAAGACTCAGGGAATTATATCCGGATACCCCGCTGTACGCCGTGGTGACAGACATGTGTGCTTCCGGATGTTACTACGTGGCTTCAGCCGCTGATGATATCTACGTTGACAAGTCCAGCATAATCGGGTCTATCGGTGTCCGCATGGACGGTTTCGGTTTTGTCGATACCATGGGAAAGCTTGGTATTGAACGCCGGCTGTATACCGCAGGAAAGAGCAAGGGATTCCTCGATCCGTTTACACCCTCGAAACCGGCTGATGTAGAACATGTGAAGGTGTTGCTTGAGAGTATCCACAAGCAATTCATCAGTTCTGTTAAAAGCGGCCGGGGCGATCGTTTGAAAGACAATCCCAAGCTTTTTACCGGCCTGGTGTGGACCGGGGAGGAAAGTCTGTCGATGGGGCTGGCCGATGAAATTGGCAGCTCTGGTTATGTGGCCCGGGAGATCATTGGCGAGGAAGAAATTGTCGAGTTTACCGAGAAACCTGATTTGCTGGAGCGACTCAGCGAACGTATTGGTGTCGCCATGGCGAAAGGGATGAACGAGTTGTTGATGACCGGAACCGGGGCTGTGCACTGAGGGACAGAACCGACAGATTCCCGCTACTGCTTTAATCAGAGAAAAATATTTTTGTCCCGGTATCCACGGAAGGACATGGAAAAATTCTATTAAGGCATGAATTCTTCCATGTTCTTCCGTGGCTATTTAATAAAAAAGCTGGTGCTCGGCTGCGTTGGTTCAGTATCTGTTGTTATCCGTTACACCACTCAGGGCAGTACAAGCCCGGCCCTGGCGAGCATGGTCGTCAGGCGAATCAGTGGCAGTCCAATCAGGGCGGACGGGTCATCGCCGTCCATGCGTTCAAACAGGGTGATCCCCAGGCCCTCTGATTTAAAACTGCCAGCGCAGGTGTAGGGCTGATCTGCCTGCAGGTAACGTTCTATCTGTGCTTCATCAAGCTGCCTGAATTGTACTTTGAAAGGTATGACATCCACCTGCGCCTCGCCGGTTATGCTGTTTAACAGGCACAGCCCGGTGTGGAATGTTACCAGCCTGCCTGACAGATCCCGCAGTTGTTCAGCGGCATGCACATGTGTACCGGGTTTGCCGAGAATATCTCTACCTGTCGTGGCAACCTGGTCGGAGCCGATAATCAGTCCCTTGCAGGACTGCCCGATTGCACGGGCCTTGGCCTCCGATAATCGCCTCACCAGTGCTTCCGGTGTTTCATCTGCAAGGGGAGACTCATCAACATCAGGTGCTGCGGTTGCAAACGTGATGCCAAGGCGTTGCAGCAGTTCCTTGCGGAAAGGCGAGGTGGATGCGAGAACAACGGGTAGAGATATGGCGGTATCCACGGCGATTACAGGTCAGGTTTCAGGTTCAATTTCTATGAGTGTTTCATCCGGGTTGACGCTGTCGCCCTTGCTGACGTTGATTGCCGCCACCTTTCCGGCAACGGGCGCCTGTATTTCGGTTTCCATTTTCATGGCCTCAGTGACGAGCACCGGTGTCCCTGCATCAATTGAGTCTCCGACATTGACCAGGATATCAATAATTGTACCGGGCATTGATGTGGTTACGTCCCCGGGTCGGGTTGCCCGTGGTCGCTGACTGCCCCCCGGGCTGTGCCTGTTGTCACCGCGCTCATTCGGAGCGGGTATTTCATCAAGTATTTCAACCAGGACCTCTTCGGGGATGCCGTCAACGGTCATGTAAAAGGGCCGGTTATCCTGCCGGCGATGGCCGGTACCGGTTATTTTTATATGGTAGGGCTCACCGTGCAATGTGACGTTGAATTCTGTCGGGCGTGAGCGTCTTTCCGTCGCTTCAGTATGTGCATGTTCCACTGGCTCGGGAATGGGCTTGCTGTCCGTACGCTGTTCCAGGAAATCCCTCCCGATCTCGGGGAACATGGCATAGGTCAGGACGTCCTCTTCACTGTGCGCCAGATCACCTGCGGCAGCACGCAGGTTTTCCATTTCATCCTCAAGCAGGTCCGCCGGTCGAACATCAATACTGCTTTCAGAGCCGATCGCCTGCCTTTGCACGGCAGGATCAAAGGCCGCAGGGGCCTTGCCGTAGCGACCCTGCAGGTACAGTTTGACTTCATTGGTAATGGTCGCATAGCGCTTGCCTGTGAGCACATTCAACAGCGCCTGTGTGCCAACAATTTGCGAGGTCGGTGTCACCAGGGGCGGGTAACCCAGGTCTTTCCTGACACGGGGTATTTCCTCAAACACCTCGCTAGCGCGATCCAGAGCGCCCTGCTCACGCAGTTGCGTATAGAGGTTGGAGATCATGCCTCCCGGCACCTGGTAAATCTGCACACGGGTATCAGGTCCGGTATCGTCACTTTCGAATTGCGCATATTTTTTGCGAATATCCCTGAAGTACAGGCTTATGGTCTGTAATGCCTCCAGGTCAAGTCCGGTATCAAAATCAGTCTGTTGCAAGGCAGCTACCATGCTCTCGGTAGGTGCATGGCTGGGTCCGCCCGAAAAGGACGAGATGGCGGTGTCAATATGACGACAACCGTTTTCAATTGCCTTTAGCAGGCACATTTCGGCCATACCAGCGGTGGCGTGACTGTGCAGGTGGACGGGTAATGTTGTTGCAGCACAGATACGACTGACCAGTTCGGCCGTCACGTGCGGGGTGAGCAGACCAGCCATGTCCTTGATGACAATACTGTCGCAGCCCATGGATTCCAGGGTTGTTGCCTGCTCGACAAAGGTGTCGATACTGTGGACAGGACTGGTTGTATAACAAATGGTGCCCTGTGCATGTTTGCCACTCTGTTTGACGGCGTCAATGGCGGTGGCAAGATTGCGGCTATCATTCAAGGCATCAAATATACGGAAAACATCCATGCCGTTTGCTGCCGCACGGCTTACAAAGGCCTGCACGACATCATCGGAATAGTGTCGGTAACCGAGCAAGTTCTGTCCTCTTAGCAGCATCTGCAGGCGTGTATTAGGAAGCGCGATGCGCAGTTGTTTCAGGCGCTCCCAGGGGTCTTCCCCCAGGTAGCGCAGACAGGCATCAAAGGTAGCCCCGCCCCAGACTTCCAGTGCCCAGTAGCCAATACGATCCAGTTGTTCACACGCGGGCAGCATGTCCACGGTACGCATGCGTGTTGCTATTAGTGACTGGTGTGCATCGCGCAGAATAACATCGGTGATATGTACTTTAGGCATGGCGGGTTGAGTCCTGTTATGCAGTTTAGAGACCCAGATGGGCCGACAGGGCAGCGGTAATTGCAGCAGTCAGCTCACGGGTTGGCCTGCTGGTTTTATACCTGGTCAGTTCGGGGTGGTCCTCTACAAAACCGGTGTCGAAAGTTGCGCTCCGGAATTCCTGTACTTTCAGGATTTCCATGTAGTAGGGGATGGTGGTTTTGACACCGTAGACCCCGGTGTCCTGTAATGCCCGGCCGGCACGTCTCAGCAGTTCGTCCCAGCTAAGTGCCCAGATAGTCAATTTTGCACACATCGAGTCATAATCAGGTGGGATGTGATAGCCACTATAGATGGCAGTATCAGTACGTACACCAGGACCACCAGGTGCATAATAGCGCGTGATACGTCCAAAGCTGGGCAAGAAATTATTTTTCGGGTCTTCGGCATTAATACGCATTTCCATGGCATAGCCACGTCGTTGTATAGAGGCCTGCGCGTATGCAAGTGGCAGTCCGTCTGCAATCCGGATCTGTTCCTGCACAATATCAATGCCGGTTATTGCCTCTGAAATCGTATGCTCGACCTGTAAACGGGTATTCATTTCCATGAAATAGAAGTGGCCATGGCTGTCGAGCAGGAACTCGACGGTGCCTGCATTTACATAGTTAACGGCACTGGCAGCTCGTACTGCGAGCTCGCACAGCTGCTGACGTTGCTCTTCATCCAGTTGTGGTGATGGCGCGATTTCGATCAGTTTCTGATGGCGCCGTTGAATGGAGCAGTCACGTTCAAAAAGATGCACCACGTTGCCATGGCTGTCAGCGAGTATTTGCACCTCGATGTGCCGCGGGCGATCAATGCAGCGCTCCATAAATATCTCGGCTGAGCCGAAAGCCTTGGTTGTTTCCGAGAGTACACGGTCATAGTTCCTGCGTAGATCCTGTTCCGAGTTGCAACGTCGAATGCCGCGGCCACCACCACCCGCGGTGGCTTTCAGCATCACCGGGTAGCCGATTTCAGCGGCCAGGCAAAGCGCATCGTCCAGATTTTCAAGGTTGTCATTGCTGCCGGGTATCACCGGTATAGCAGCGCCCTGCATGGCTTTGCGTGCCTGTATCTTGTTACCCATCTTGCGAATGACGGCTGCACCGGGGCCGATGTAACAAAGCCCGCGTGTCTGGCATATTTCGGGCAGTAACGGATTTTCGGACAGAAATCCGTAGCCGGGATGTACGGCATCACAGCCAGTGGCAACGGCAAGGTTCACGATGCGGTGAGCATTCAGATAGCCAGCGATGGATTCCGGCCCGATGTTGTAGGCTTCATCCGCCTTTTTTACATGCAAGGCATGCCGGTCTGCGTCGGCGTAGATGGCCACAGAGGTAATGCCGGCCTCGGCGCAGGCCCGTATGATGCGGACAGCAATTTCGCCGCGGTTGGCGATCAGGAGTTTCTTTATCACGCAGTTTTCCGATCCTGTGAATCCCGGTGCTGGGTATTATAGCCAACCATAATGAATAATACCGGGATGAGTAAAGCCCTGCGTATCTCCTGTTTGACACTTTGCAGGCCACCCTATAATATCAGCAAGTTATGATAGACCACCTGCCAGATCGGCTGGATCTGATTGCGACAGCAGAAGCAGGGCGCGGCTTGCGAGGCCGTATACCAGTGGCCAGACTTGAGCGGGTATTACCTGCCCTGAGTTCGGATCAGGGTGAATTGCAGGTAGCACTCAACCTTGGCAAGGATCTGGATGGTACGCGTTTTCTGAGCGGCACTATCCAGGGAGAAATTGTCCTGTGTTGCCAGCGATGCATGGAAAACCTGAACCTGCAGCTGGACCTGGGGTTCCGTCTCGGTCTGCTCCGTGACGAGCATGCAGTGGGCGGATTGTCCGACATTTATGAGCCGCTGGTGGTAACGGCAGAGCCCGCATTCATTGCAGATATTGTAGCGGATGAGGTATTACTGGCACTGCCAATCGTACCCATGCATAAGTATTCTGATGAGTGCAATGCATACACAAAAGCGTATAAGCCGCCGCAGGGCGAGCAACGGGATAACCCGTTTGCTGTTCTGGCGGAACTGAAACACAAACATTAATAGAGGGCTGGGAACATGGCTGTACAGAAAAGTCGCAAGACACCGTCAAGACGCGGCATGCGTCGTTCACATGACAAACTCACTGAAAGCACCCTTTCAATTGAACCGACCACCGGTGAGACCCATCTGCGTCATCACGTCAGTGCGGATGGATTTTACAAGGGTCGCAAGGTTGTTGATAACGTTCAGGACTGATCGTTTACTTCAATTAACAGAAACTGCGGGGGGTGCGGGTACTAAAATGTATTGCCGGCATCCGCATGACCTGCTGCCTGTTTTTCCGGGTAATAATACCAACATGATCCCGCCACTTATTCCATGAGTGCCGGAATTACGATTGCGCTTGATGCAATGGGTGGTGACTCAGGATCAATTGTGGTCGTGCCTGCCGCACTCAAGGCGATCAACCAGCATCCGGGTGTCAACATCATCCTCGTCGGTGATGAAGAGGAGTTGACCCGGGAACTGGAAGCTGCCGGGTCCGGCAAGCATTCCTCCCGGATGAAAATTCACCATGCCAGCCAAAAGGTTGAAATGGATGAGTTGCCCTCCAACGCCCTGCGTACCAAGAAAGACTCTTCCATGCGCGTTGCGCTTAACCTTGTCAAGGAAGGGGTTGCAGATGCCTGTGTCAGCGCCGGAAATACCGGTGCTTTGATGGCGACATCACGCTTTGTACTGAAAATGCTGCCCGGCATAGATCGTCCAGCCATCTGTACCTCGCTGCCATCCATGGGTTCGCATACATGGATGCTGGATCTGGGTGCAAACGTGGACTGTAACGCTGAACATCTGTTTCAGTTTGCCATGATGGGTTCAGTGCTGGCCGAGGCTGTGGATGGCACCAGGAAGCCACGTGTCGGTTTGCTGAATATTGGCGAAGAGGAAATCAAGGGGAGCGAACAGGTCAAGGAAGCTGCTCATTTACTGTCGGAGAATCTGCTGAATTATGCAGGTTATGCAGAAGGCGATGACATCTACAAAGGTACCTTCGATGTGATTGTTTGTGACGGCTTTGTCGGGAATGTCTCACTCAAGACCAGTGAAGGTGTGGTCAAAATGGTTGCTGCTTTTATCAAGCAGGAATTTACAAGAAACATCCTTACACGGCTGGCAGGGCTGGTTGCCATGCCGGTACTCAGGGCCTTTCGCCACAGGATAGATCCGCGACGCTATAACGGTGCCAGTTTGCTGGGACTGCGCGGCATTGTAATAAAAAGTCATGGCGGTGCGGACGCCTTTGCCTTTGCAAATGCTATCAAGGTGGCTATTCTCGAGGTTCGTGAAGATGTGCCGCAGCGGATAACCGCACAATTGCAGGCATACAAGGAAAGCATGCAAACATGAGGAAGTATTCTCGTATTACCGGTACCGGCAGTTATTTGCCCGAGAAGGTGCTGACTAACCATGATCTTGAAAAGATCATGGATACGTCCGATGAGTGGATACGCGATCGTACCGGTATCTACAAGCGGCATATTGCTGCGGGTGGTGAGACCACTTGTGACCTGGCTGAAATTGCAGCAATGCGCGCTATGGAGGCGGCAGAACGTACGCCGCGCCAGATTGATCTGATCATACTGGCGACCACCACGCCGGACCGTGTCTTCCCGAGTACGGCCTGTCTGTTACAGCAACGCCTGGATATTCATGGAACGGCTGCATTTGATGTACAGGCTGTCTGTACCGGTTTTGTCTATGCGCTCGGGATTGCCGATAAATTCATTCAAACCGGTTCTGCAAAATGTGCGCTGGTCGTGGGTGCTGAAACATTGTCCCGCATTGTGGACTGGAACGACCGCGGCACCGGGATCCTGTTTGGTGATGGTGCCGGTGCAGTTGTGCTGGAAGCCAGTGATGAGCCGGGGATCCTCTCCACACACCTGCATGCCGATGGCAGTTACGAAC
>JASJGW010000353.1:0-4115 GCA_033791305.1 Gammaproteobacteria bacterium
AATCCTACAAACATTGTCGGCATTGTCCTTGTATCTACAGACACCTGGCACCGGATAAAGCATGATGCACCTGCACCCGAGGTAGACATCTGTCGATTGCCAGCAAGGGCCACAGCAGGATGGTGCCAGCCCGCTCGCTGATATGCATCGACAGAATGAATGAGAAAAATGCCATGAAGGATATAGTCATTGGCAATCGATCCCAGAGCAGGGTGTCATTTGAAGGGGCGTAGTGATAATAAGCGGAGCCAAACCCCGTCAGTATGACAACGATATAAAATATTCGGATAACCATCCGCAGCTTGCTCGAGGGAATGTCTTTATGGATGCCTTTCTGCTTCACCAGGCAGACAGCACCAGCCAGTATGAAAGTCAGGCTGGAGCAGACAGTCCATATGTTCGGGATGCCTTGAACAGCATCCTGAGCCGCGAACTGGTGGTAGTCAAGGTCTCGCGGGGTCGGCTCGATAAAGAACACCGCCACAATCAGCGTAGCGATCATCTTAATCAGTAGCTGGAACTTTTTGCTGTTATTCAATGCCGCGATACACTTCTTACTTGATACTACTCAAAGTATTCCCGCACACCTGAGAGTACTATTATATTTGTTGAAGGGGCAAAAAACCGCGAAGCTGGTACTGTCGGCTGGTGCATTCAGAGGTTCTTTGGCAGTGTCTGGGTTCGCATGCAATACATTCTTCAAGAGAGGTGCCTGAGATGCAAATACCTTTACAAATCACATTCCTGGATATGGAACCCTCTGCTGCCGTGGAGGCAGGTATTCGTGAAAAAATGGGGAAGCTTGAGCAGTTCTATGATCACATCATGAGTTGCCAGGTTGTGGTGGAAGCCCCACATAGCCATCATCACAAGGGCAATCTCTACCAGGTACGTATTGATATGACGGTGCCTGACGGGGAGTTGCTGGTGAGCCATGGACACCATCATCTGGACCATTCGCATGAAGATGTTTACGTGGCTATCCGCGACGCCTTTGATGTCATGAAACGACAGTTGGAGGACTATGCTCGCAAGCGGCGTGGCGACGTCAAGCAGCACGATACCCCGGCACATGGTCGCGTGCTTGGCCTGATTCCCGAGGAGGATTATGGCAAGATCGAGACCCCGGACGAACGGGTCATTTACTTTCACCGTAACAGCGTACTCGACAATGCCTTCAACAGGCTGGAAGTCGGTAGTGAAGTGCGTTTCGTGGAAGAAATGGGGGAAAGGGGCCCCCAAGCGAGTACGGTAACCCTGGTGGGCAAGCATCACGTGGTGGGCTGAGCAACGCCAGCGCCCGGTTAGAAGCTGCACAGGCAGGAAGGTGGGAGATGCACTGTGAACTGATCTCATGGTCAAAGGCCCAGAAAATGTGCCAACGACTGGCGGGGCTGGTCAGGACATCGGGCTATTGTCCTGACTTGGTCGTTGCTATCGGTCGCGGCGGTTATGTGCCAGCCAGGCTTGTGTGTGATTATCTGGATATCATGGAGTTAACCAGTATCAAGATTGAACACTATTTGTCTGGTTCGTCCAGGCAGGAACAGGCCATCATCTGTTATCCACTTTGCATCGACATCAGGAACCTGCGCGTACTTCTCGTTGATGATGTAAATGACAGTGGCGATACCTTAGCAGTTGCCATGCAGCACCTGCAGGCGATGCAGCCCGGCGAAATTCGTACTGCCGTCATGCACCACAAGAATATTAGCGACTTCGCCGTGGATTATTGCGCCAGAAAAGTCATTAAGTGGCGTTGGTTGATCTATCCCTGGGCAGTGAATGAAGATATTTCCGGCTTTCTGAAGCAACTATCGCCGGTACCGCAGTCACTGCAAGCAGCACGGCAGCTTCTGGCCAGACAGTTCGACATAAAAATATCGACACAACGCCTCCGGGATATTTACGCCTTTATGGAGGAAATGCCTTCAGAGCCCGTGCTGGATAGAGGCAGAGCATTATGAACGAAACCGGCTACGATATCAGGGATCCCGCCCTGGCCGGGCAGGGAGATCAGCGTATCGAGTGGGCCTTGCAGGAAATGCCCGTGTTGCGGGAACTCGCGGCGCGTTTCTCAAAAGAAAAGCCATTGCAGGGCATCCGGATGAGTGGCTGCCTGCACATTACCACCGAAACCGCCAACCTCGCACTGACCCTCAAGGCGGCAGGGGCTGATCTGGTGCTGTGTGCGAGCAACCCGCTCAGTACCCAGGATGATGTGGCTGCTGCCCTGGTGGTGCACCATGAAATTCCCGTCTATGCCATTCACGGTGAGTCGACGTCAGATTACTACCGGCATATCAATGCCGCACTGGAACACCACCCGGTAATCACCATGGATGATGGTGCCGACCTGGTCAGCGAGATACACAAGACACGCACCGGGCTGTTGGCCTCGATGCTCGGCGGTACCGAGGAAACCACGACTGGCGTGATCCGCCTTCGGGCCATGGACCGGGAAGGCGCGCTCAAATTCCCGGTCATTGCCGTCAATGATGCCATGACCAAGCATTTGTTCGATAACCGTTACGGCACCGGCCAAAGCACCCTGGATGGCGTGATACGCGCCACCAATATCCTGCTTGCCGGAAAAAACATGACGGTGGTTGGCTATGGCTGGTGCGGCCGTGGCATCGCGATGCGCGCCAAGGGCCATGGCGCCAATGTCATTATCACCGAAGTCGAGCCGTTGCGGGCACTGGAGGCGGCCATGGATGGTTACCGTGTCATGCCGCTGGTCGAGGCGGCCCCGCAATCCGATTTTATTATCACGGCGACCGGTGACAAGCATGTAGTCGACCAGGCGCACATGGAGGCCATGAAGGATGGTTGCGTGCTGGCCAATTCAGGACACTTCAACGTGGAAATCAACATCCCCGCACTCGAGGCCATGGCGGACAGAAAACAACGGCCGCGGCCATCGGTTGATGAATACACCCTTGCGGATGGCCGGCGTATTTGTCTGCTGGCCGAAGGCCGGCTGGTCAATCTGGCTGCTGCCGAAGGACACCCCTCGGCGGTCATGGATATGAGTTTTGCGAATCAGGTGCTATGCGCCGTCTACCTGGCTACCCGGCAAGACAAGCTGGATAACAGCGTACACAACGTTCCGCCCGAGATCGATCAGGAAGTCGCCCGGCTAAAACTGGCCGCAATGAATCTCCGGATCGATGCGCTTACAGATGAGCAGCTGCACTATCTCTCTTCCTGGGAGGAGGGCACCTGACGACAGGGTTGCGCACGTCATGAAATCATCCATTAAACGCATGCTTGCCGAGATTGAAGGGGAGGTCGTATATACGCACAGCCTGATTGGCAAGAGCAAGCTTGATCCCCGGGTGATGGCAGCGATGGGTAATGTGTCACGCGAAGCATTTGTATCACCGGACCTGAAACATCTTGCCTATGACAACGGTCCGCTGTCCATAGGTTACGGACAGACCATCTCGCAGCCATACATCGTTGCACTGATGACCGATCTGTTGCAACCTGAGCCTGCCCAAATCGTGCTGGAAGTTGGCACGGGTTCCGGCTATCAGTCAGCCGTTTTGTCACAACTGGTGAAGAAGGTCTTTACGATTGAACGTATACAGGCACTTGGTGATTTCTCGGCGGCACGCCTGAAGTTGCTGGGATACAACAATATCGAATTCCGTACGGGTAACGGCTATGATGGCTGGCCGGAGCATGCACCCTATGATTCCATTATCGTGACGGCAGCCGCCTCGCATATCCCGCAGGCGCTCATAGAACAACTCAAGTTCGGGGTCAGGCTGGTCATACCGGTGGGGTTGCCGTACATGCCCGAGGAACGGATGCTGGTGGAAAAAGACGACCGGGGGGAAATACACACCCGTAATATTCTCGGGGTCGCCTTTGTTCCCTTGCAGGAAGAAAGTCCCGCCAACAGTAGCAACGGCATTTCATAGCGACTTGTACAAATTTCACTTGTCGGCCACTTTTTCTTCAGTATTTTTCATTGCCTCTGCAGCATCTGTAGAAGCTGTGGTGACACTGGTTACCCCGGCTGTTAGCGTGAAGCGCATGGCTTCCTCCATTTTCATATTCAGGGGGCGGACCGCACTACGTGGCACCAGCACCGCATAACCACC
>JASJGW010000354.1:0-2524 GCA_033791305.1 Gammaproteobacteria bacterium
AGTGCACCCCATAAACTGCACAAGGCGCATTTAAGCGTTTTAGCGAACATGCATCGATCTCCCAGCACTAATTGTTTATAAATTGTTTATTTAATTACAAAAAACCAAAAACGTCTTGCAGTGCTCCCGTCACTCAACCGGTAACAAACGCCAGTCTTTATGGCGGATAGTGTATTCAAGCTCCTCCGCCAGCTCACACCGTTCCTGCTCAGTCAGGAACTTGCCAATTTCAACCTGCCGGCCCTGAAAGGCAATCGCCAACCTGCTCGGGTACCAGGCAAGCGGTGAACGCTGCAGCGAAATTCGCGCCCATGCGCGCGGGCATTCCCAATGTTCCTGCGCTCTGTGCCGCCCCCTTTCTACGGTAACAACATCCACATTTACCGAGATGACTTCACGTAACTGGCTGCGCGCGTGGCACAGATAAAACGCAATCCCCAGAACCACAACTTCAAGGCCTGCAAAAGGCAACACCGGCCAGAATCCATGCAAGGCATAAAAAACCCCAATCCCCAGACAACACAGGGAGATTGCCGCGTAGATCTTCACCGCCCCGAGCCAGGACAGGGACTGGTTTGGACGAATTACCCAGTGACAGTCAAACCCCGATGGATCACATACCCGTTCTACCACTGCTTTATATTTAGAGCCCTGTGTTCGTGGCTACCCTGAAAAACAGGACGCGCATGCTAATGCATGCCTGGCACGCCCGCAACCTGATCTCATTATCCCGGGTCAAGCTTCTGGTGCGACAAAGTGCCGCGCATTGTATATTGGCGTTCCCCAAGTTTCAATTGAGCACACGCAGCAATTGCATTAATACTTCAGCTATCCGTCAGGGCCGATAGTGATAGATTCTCTGCCACGGCACCGGCACTGATAACCGGCATGATCGGCAGCGTCCCAAGCAGGGGCACAGAAATCCTTGATTTCAAATAATTAATATTCTCCTGCGCGCATTCAGGCGACGGTGGCAACTGATTCGCCACCCAACCGGCCAGCGTGCAACCCGCCGCCGCGATGGAAGCCGCCGTCAGCAGTGCATGGTTCAGGCAACCCAGCCGGATACCCACGACCATGATGACATCCAGGCCCAGCTGCAAGGCCAGGTCAGCCAGGGTCTCATCCTCGTTCAGGGGCACTTGCCAGCCACCCGCACCTTCAACCAGCACACAGTCCGACAAACACACTAACTCTTTATATTTATTGACTATATATTCTATATCAATGTGCGCGCCCGCCTGCTCTGCCGCGATATGCGGGGCAATGGCCGGTGCGAAGGCACAGGGATTGATCTGCGCATAGTCCAGCTCAATGGAAGCCTGCTGCTGCAGGCGCAGCGCATCGTCGTTGCGCAGACCACCGGGCGTCAGCTCACAGCCAGCAGCCACCGGTTTCATCGCCACCACGGTGTTGCCGCGTGCCTGCAGTAGCTGCATCAACCCCAGGGTCACCGCTGTCTTGCCGACCCCGGTATCCGTACCGGTAATGAAATAGCCCTGGCAGTTACTCATGACCAGGCTTACGGTCAGACAAGGTACCGGGCGGCTGCAGGCTGGCCAGCGGGACTTCATTCCCGGCGACAGTTGCATGCTTGTTTAGCGGCGACCAGGCATGCCCATACAGCACTTCGTAACTGGCCGGCAGTACGCCATCGGTGCGAAACCGTTCATACGCTTCACCCAGTTGCTGCATATGGCGTTTGCCGGTGAGACCACGCGGCCGTCCGGCGGTAACATTGTGGGCGCCGATATGCTTCAGGTCCTGCATCAAAACCGGCAACTTGCGATAGGTCACGGTAATCCGCTCCGAATCCATCACGGGCTCCGCCCACTGCGTGGTCACCAGCGCATCACCGACATCATGCATGTCAATAAAGGCATTGACGTGCGTGTAGCCATCGACTGCCTCCCAGCTGGCCCGCAGCTCCATCAGGGTATCTGGGCCAAAGGTGGTAAACATCAACAGACCACCCGGCGCCAGCACCCGGCGCAGTTCCGCCAGTGTGAACTCAAGATCGGCGCACCACTGCAACATCAGGTTGGAAAAAATCAAATCAAAACTGTCGTCGGCAAATGGCAGCGATTCACTGTCGCCGCAGACGCAGCCCGGCTTGCGAAACCAGCCGGCGCGCAGCTTTACGCGTTCCAGCATCGGCCGCGCAATATCCAGCGCCACCACATCGGCCCTGCGATAACGCTTCATCAACGAAGACGTAAACGCCCCGGTACCGGCACCGAGGTCAAGCACCCGGCGTGGCTGCAGGCGCACATAATCGAGCCGCTCCATCAGGCGGGAGCCGATCTCGTTTTGCAAGACGGCGGCGGCATCATAGGTGCTCGCCGCCTTTTCAAAGGCACGGCGCGCCAGGCGTTTATCAATCAAGGAATTGTTATCTTTTCCAGTCATGCGATCTCAACGTGTTTATCATTTTTCGACAGGCAACCCCGATCCATTCATTTGCGCCAGCTCAACGTCATATCACGACGTGAAATCAACGAACCGCAGGAGCGCTTCTCAAGCG
>JASJGW010000355.1:0-15319 GCA_033791305.1 Gammaproteobacteria bacterium
AGTTAGGAATACATTGGTGGCGTTGTGCAGCCTCCGCCCGCCTCCACCAATTATTAATCTAAAGACGTCCAGCACCATCCTAAAGCCTCCGTAACTGGAGGCTTTTTCTTGTTTTTTTCCACACAGGGCTTACAGCGACCATTGACAACCGAGGGCCATTGGGGGCAACTGGCCAATCGCCGAAGGCGTTGCCCCCATGGCCCTGACAGAGACCAAAGTTAAGAACGCCAGGCCTGGTCCGAAGACAACCCGCTTATTTGACGAAAAGGGTCTGTATTTGGAGATCTCTCCAAGCGGTGGCGTTTCAAGTACCGCATCAACAGCAATCACTGGTACTTGCTGAGCCGACTCTATTTAAGAACTTCACGAAAAGTTTATACAAAACAACCGATATTCCACACTGCGGCAATTTGTCACGCGTCAATCTGTCACTTTTCTTACAAGCGACCGTTTTGATAGGATTTGAAGCCACTAGTCCACCTGTGAGGAATACGATGCATACAATTAATCTAGAACTCCCTGTGAGAAATACGATGCGTACAATTAATCTAGAGCTCCCTGACGGGTTGTATGAGCGAGTCCAAAAATTGGTAAAAAAAAATAAAGCTTCAGTTAACTTATTGGTCGCTACTGCCTTGGCAGATACGATATTGATGCCCCATACTGAGAAATCTTTTGCCGCGCATAACCAAAAAAAGCAAGCATCGTAGATTTAGCAAGACCGTGCCGAAAGTAACAAAGAACCGCGCACGTCTGTGTGCCTCACGTCCGTATAAAATTTTCAATAACTGACTTCAGTATTTAACCTGCCATTCTCTGACTGCTCATGGATGGCAGGATATGGCCGGTTAAGAACTGAACCGACACTACAAGAGAAGACAACAGACTTGGCACGCGGGCAACCTTGCAGGGAAACAACGACTCAACAAACCGATTATTTTTATTTAATTCAGTCGCTTATTTCTATTATTCAGCAGAATCCACCCACCAACACAGGTACATAATGCCGCCTGACCGCGGCATTTTTGTGATTGATACACAAGCAGGCTTCCTGACCAAAAAAACAGGACACCGCTATTCTTGTACAAATCATCCACACTCATCATAATGGTTTTGTATTCAATCAATGTGGGGCTGATTGAGAATGAAAATAACATTTTACGGTGTGCGTGGTTCAATCCCCTCCCCGGGTCCTGACACCTCCCGCTACGGTGGCAATACTTCCTGCATTCACATAGAGACAGCCGGTGGCCAGGATCTGATACTGGATGCCGGTACCGGTATCAGAAAACTGGGCAAGCGATTGATTGAAAAAGACAGCATGATCAACATCCTGTTGTCCCATGGGCACTGGGACCACATCCAGGGTTATCCGTTCTTTATGCCCATCTACCAACAAGACAGACCCATTCGCGTCTATACAAGCACAACTGGCGCTCACGGACAGATCTGTACGCTGTTCGATCAGATTGACGGTGCCACATTTCCGCTGAAAGCAACTGAATTACAGTCGCAAAGTGAATGTGTTACAGATAATATCGAGACCGAACTGGCCAGACAGAACATCTGCGTCAAACATATACCGATCAATCACCCGGGCGGCGGCTACGCCTATCGCATTGAGGAAGATGGTACGTCCTGCGCATATATCACTGACAATGAACTTGAACCACCGGAGAAGGTGTCCACGACATATGGTGAATGGGTAGAATTTTGCAGCGGTGTTGATGTGCTGATACATGATGCCCAGTACCTGGAGTCCGATATGCCGCACAAGCACGGTTGGGGACATTCACTGGTATCACAGGTACGACAGCTCGCGGTAGATGCCGAGGTTGGTTGTCTGGTCATGTTCCACCATGATCCTGACAGAACGGATACAGAGATTGATTTTATCCAGAAAGACAATGAGCACTTCTTTTGTGGTAACCGCGCCCCGTCAATCAGCCTCTGTGCTGCCGAGAACATGCAAATAAAGCTCAACGCACAACAGGATAAAAATACCGTCATAGATGTTGGCCCGGCAGAAGCCTGATCAATAAATAGCATCCGCCGAAACACTTTTGGGCAGCAATTTTCCGTGCCCCCCCCTTGAAATAATCCCGAGTGCCTCTATCTAGGAGATATGTCAATTGTGACAAACTCTTATTCAGGAGACAGGACCATGTCATTAGCACACCACAAACCCGTTAATCTGTTGAATCAGATTAATGATGAAATGAACCGCTACTTCTCCCTTACACGTACGGGCGCAGCGAACCAGGAACACGACTGGATGCCGGCAGTCGACATACGCGAGGAAGATAACCAGTATCTGCTCACCGCAGATATTCCAGGCGTAAATCGCAAGGATATCGAAATAACACTCGAGGAAGGCGTCTTGACCGTCAAGGGTGAGCGCAACACAGAGACCGATGTCTCCGCAGAAGGCTACCGTCGCCGGGAACGTACCCATGGCACCTTCAAGCGACACTTCACCCTGCCGGATACCGTTAATGCAACCAGTATCAGCGCATCCGCCAAGGATGGAGTACTGGAAATTACCATTCCGAAACAGGACAAACCTGAAGCAAGAAGAATCACTGTCAGCTAATTCCTGATCCTTATACCGGGCCAGTCCGGGTCGGGCTGGCCCGGTGCACTGTTTTGCAGGAGGAAGTCGTCATAAAACAATATTCCGAGGCCTGCGAACAGAACAGGGATCCCATCCTCGCAGTTCTGAGAGAAACATTTGCCACTGCCCGTAATGTCCTGGAGATCGGCAGCGGCACCGGACAGCATGCCGTTTATTTTTCCAGCCATCTGCCACATCTGTGCTGGCAAACCAGCGACCTCGAAGAAAACCATGCCAGTATTAACGCATGGTTGCACGAAGCCGCACTTGAAAACACATTACCCCCCTTCACGCTGGATGTAACCGTCACAACATGGCCGGACAGCACACCCGAGAACTCGTATGACGGCCTGTTCAGCGCCAACACGACACATATCATGAGCTGGCCAGCAGTACAGGATATGTTCACGGGAATTGGCAAACTGCTGGAAGCGGATGCCAGATTCTGTCTGTACGGGCCGTTCAATTACAACGGAAACTACAACAGTGACAGTAACAGGCGCTTCGATTTATGGTTAAAAGACCGGGACCCTGCCAGCGGCATACGTCATTTTGAAGCGCTTGACAAACTTGCCTCGGCAAATGGGTTGACGCTGGAGACTGATCACGAGATGCCGGTTAACAATCGCCTGTTGGTGTGGAAAAAATGCTAACCCTGCCCTCTGCTGGACAGGCAGACGATATATAAGCTGACAATAAAAAAGCCGACTCTGATTGAGTAACCAGAGTCGACTGGCGGGGTCACTTCACAAAAGACGGTGTCGGGGCCGTCAGATGACAGAGTCAGTTATCCAGTTGTGAAACCACCCACGGAACAGCAATCAACGCAAGCGCGAACGCCACGATCACCTCTTTTGATTCATTAAACATCGAGAGCATACTCAAACTCGGGTCGCCCGCCAGGTAAATCGCAAAGCAGATAGCATATAATTTGTGCACAATCATCTCCTGTACTTCTCATCCCATTGATGATTATCTTATCGGCAGGCAAGAAAGATCATGCGTGACTCATGGAGCCTTATGGGTGTGCACCAGGTCTCAGAACCAGCAATAACTGCGATAAAAACACCCGGCCGGGGTAATAAATGCCGAGTCTGCAGAACACCCTGGCATTGAAACCAGGGTGGTATTCAAACAGGGTCGGACTGCGTGTGGTCTGGCGGCAGGGTGATTTTCAGATCAGCAGCTTCCTGCATTTTTCTGTCCTGTCTTGCTGCAACAGCCCTGATACCGCCATCCCCCATAAGATCCTGAAGGGTGATATCACTGAGAAAACCGAAGATCTGGCGACTGAGACCGTCCCATAGTTCATGCGCCAGACACTGACTCCCGCCCTGGCAATTATTGGCACCACTGCAACGCGTCGTATCAACCGTTTCATCAACGGCCGCCACAATTTCTGCAACCGCCAACTGATCGGCAGGCTTGTTCAGGGAATAGCCGCCTCCCGGCCCACGTGTACTACGTACCAGCTGCCGCTTACGCAGGCGGGTAAATAACTGTTCAAGATAGGAGAGTGAAATATCCTGACGTCTTGAAATTTCAGACAGGGTAACCGGCCCAACCTCGGTATGAAAGGCCAGATCCAGCATAGCTGTCACGGCGTAACGCCCTTTACTGGTCAGCTTCAAAATATGTTCCTGTGCATCAGAATGATCCAGTCACCAACCTGTCATAGCACAGATCAGACGTCAAGCATCTAATTCCGGCCCTGCCTGTTTTTCCGGCGCGGCTACCGCCGTTTCTATTTCCTTATCATCTACATGCTTTAAAGCACATGCCCCCAGGTCCGGCAGGTTAAGGTCGCTGACCTCTGCACCCAGGTCCTTTAATCCCTTGCACATGTCTTCCAGTCGTTGATCCATGACATGGATATGATCGAGGATACCATTCACGGCCGTTGCAACCGGGTCCGGCATATCACGGGTCGCACCGTACGCATTAAAGCCCATCTTTTTTGCGATTGCCTGGCGTTTTTCATCCGGTACATGGTGAGCACTCACCAGTCGTCCCGGAACGCCCACGACAGTCATATCCGCTGCCACGCCTTTCAAAACCACTGCATTGGAACCAATACGGACACCGTCCTCGATAAAAATCGGGCCCAGCACCTTCGCCCCGGCACCGATGACAACATTATTACCCAGTGTCGGGTGACGCTTGCCCTTGTCCCAGCTGGTGCCACCCAGTGTTACCCCATGGTAGAGGGTACAGTCATCACCAATCTCTGTGGTCTCTCCGATAACCACACCCATGCCATGGTCAATGAAAAAGCGCCGCCCAATCATCGCTCCCGGGTGAATTTCAATGCCGGTGTACCAGCGTGCGATATTCGAAAACACCCGTGCCAGCCACTTCAGATCCAGTGACCACAGCCGGTGACTAAACCTGTGTATCAGAACGGCATGAATACCCGGATATGTTGTCAGCACATCAAAGGTATTACGTGCCGCCGGGTCACGTTCAAACACACAACGCACATCTTCGCGGATTCTTTCAAACATGGTTAATAATGTTCAAAAAACATATGGTTTTGCAGAGCCGTCGTCATATAAACACCGGCTTGCGCCCTTTCCGATACACTCCTGCTAACAGTGTATGACACAGTGCGCACTGTTGACAGGAAAAACCGGAGATTCATTGTCCTTTTACACACTGCTGCGCAGCAGTCAACATCCCGCGCAAGATGTTGACCTCATTCTCATCAGGGCGTGCACGGCTATACAGACGACGCAACCTGCGCATCAGCTGCCGGGGATTATCAGGATCAAGAAAATCGAGTTCAATCAGTGCCTGCTCAAGATGCTTGTAAAAACGTTCCATTTCATCTGCATTTGCAGGCACGTAATCCAGCGTGCCACCGACCGGTCCCGGCTTTCCGTGGGTGATCAGTATTTCATAACAGATGATCTGCACTGCAGCTGCCAGATTCAGGGAGCCATAATCCGGATTTGAAGGAATCTGCACCAAGTACTGGCACCGGTCTATTTCTGCATTACTCAGGCCCGACCGCTCACACCCAAACAGCATGGCCACCTCGCCCTGGTCACTTTCAGCGTATACCTTGAGCGCACTCTCTGCAGGATTAATCACCGGGCATGGAATACTGCGTGAACGCGCACTCGCACCAATCACCAGATTACACCCTGACAGGGCTTCGCCAATTTCCGAACATACTACTGCAGTTGTAAGCACATCGTCTGCACCCGAGGCACGGGCTGTGGCTTCAGCTGCGGGAAACACCTTTGGGTTTACCAGGTATAAACGGGTCAGACCCATTGTCTTCATGGCACGTGCTGCTGCGCCAATGTTCCCCGGATGGCTGGTACTGGATAGCACAACACGAATATTTGCTAGCATGTTTGTCAGCTATTCCCGTGGCTTGGTAGCACTTATATATTGCCAGATTATTTCAGGCGCAATCGAATGGAAAGGCGATGACATCATGCAGGCATTTCGCTCCACTGGCGACCATCACGAGCCGGTCCACCCCCAGTGCAACACCGGCACAATCCGGCAACCCGGACTCCAGTGCAGACAACAGGCGTTCGTCCATGTTGACGGGCATAAGCTTGCTGTGTCGGCGCCGCTCGAGGTCGTTCTCAAACCGGGCCCTTTGTTCAGCTGCATCAGCCAGTTCATGAAATCCGTTCGCCAGCTCAACCCCATTCAGGTAAGCCTCAAAACGGGCTGCCACCGGGGGTGTACCGGGACGCAGACGAGCCAAGGCAGCCTGGCTGGCAGGGTAATCCCGCACGAATACCAGACCCGCACCCAGTTGCGGCTCAATGATATGGGTCATCACCAGGTCCAGCCAGCTATCAAGATCATCCTCTGACAAGCCAACACAGGTCATATCGTACCCTGATTCCAGCAGGGTTTGCAGCTCGCCCGGCAGCACCGTGAACGGGTCAATATCTGCAAACTGAAGAAACAATTCCCGGTAGGTCCAGTGATGCACCGACTCGAACGGGGCGATACCGGCCAGTACCGCAGTCAGCAGCTGCTCCACTTCATCCATCAGTTCCAGATGATCAAAACCGGTACGATACCATTCCAGCAGGGTGAATTCGGGATTGTGCTGCGTCCCGCATTCACCGTCCCGGAACACCTTGCTCAGCTGGTAGATAGAGCCGGCACCGGCAGCCAGCAGGCGCTTCATCGGGAATTCCGGAGAGGTGTGCAAATAATACAATGTATCCGCGGCGTCAGATCCCGGACCACTATAGACAGTGTTAAAGCTCTGCAGGGCAGGATCCGTATTTCCGGCGCAGGAAAGCGCCGGCGTATCGACTTCCAGGACATTCCGACCAGCAAGAAAGGACCGGATGCGGGCCAGTATTTCAGCTCTGAGCCTGAGGTTATCGAACGAGGCGGTTGGCCTCCAGTCCGGATACGGCTGCATCATGCCAGCGTGTATACCAAGGTACCCTTGTTACTCCTTTGCCCGCCCTACGTACTCGCCGGTGCGGGTATCAATCTTGAGTATTTCCCCGACATCGATAAACAATGGCACACGCACCACGGCACCAGTCTCCAGCGTCGCCGGTTTGCCACCACCGCCCGAGGTGTCACCGCGCACTCCAGGATCGGTATCGGTCACTGCCAGCATAACAAAGTTCGGTGGCGTCACTGCCAGCGGTGTGCCGTTCCACAAGGTCACTTCACACATATCCTGTTCCTTGAGCCACTTTGTCGCATCCCCCACTGCCTCGGCTGACGCGGCCTGCTGTTCAAAGGTCTGGGGGTCCATGAAATGCCAGAACTCTCCGTCGCAATACAGGTACTGAAGATCCACGTCCATGACATCGGCCGCCTCTACCGACTCACCGGACTTGTAGGTACGCTCAACCACACGACCGGTCTTCAGATTGCGAATCTTGGCCCTTACGAATGCCTGGCCCTTGCCGGGTTTTACAAACTCGTTTTCAATAACGGCGCAGGGATCGCCATCAATCATGATTTTCAGACCGCCCTTGAATTCATTGGTGCTGTAAGATGCCATGTGACCTTTAACCCTAGTGTTACCGAATCAGTGGAAAAACGCCCGTTATGATACCCCGAATACAGACTCCGGAACATAGGCCGATCTGGCAGACCCTGCTGGCCCAGGCCGTGAAATCAACTGACGAGCTGTTTACCCTGCTGCAGATTGATCCTGCACAACTGAAAACCCGGACATTTACCAACAATTTCCCGCTGCGTGTACCACACGGTTTTGTGCAGCGAATGAACAAGGGGGACAGCCGGGACCCGTTATTACTGCAAGTGTTGCCTGTCCAGCAAGAGACAGTAGCAACAGATGGCTTTCTGTGTGATCCGCTGGAAGAACTGGACTCCATGCCGATCCCGGGGCTGCTGCATAAATACCGGGGTCGCGCCCTGCTGACCGTCACCGGTGCCTGCGCTATTCACTGCCGCTACTGCTTCCGGCGACACTTTCCCTATGCGGATGCCAACCCGACAATCGATCACTGGCAGCCGTCAATCAAATATATCGAGCGACATCCCGACATCACAGAACTCATTCTCAGTGGTGGTGATCCGTTAACGCTCACCGATGCACGGTTGCAGTCCCTGACGGATGAACTGGCAAGCATCGATCACCTGCGCACTCTGCGAATCCATACACGTCTGCCAATCGTACTGCCGGAACGTATCGATACAGGCCTGTTGTCGTGGCTGGAATCACAAAAACTGAAAGTTGTGATAATCGTGCACTGCAATCATCCCAATGAAATTGATGCCGGTGTTATCGAAGCAATGAACCAGCTGAGCCGTGCGGGTGTCATCCTGTTGAATCAGTCGGTACTGCTGCAGGAAATCAACGACGATGCCACCACCCTCATTAATCTGAGTGAAAGCCTGTTTTCAGCCAGAGTACTGCCCTATTACCTGCACCAGCTGGACCGGGTGCAAGGAGCAGCCCATTTCGAGGTCGATACAGCGACCGCCAGAAAACTGATTGCCGAGGTAAGCGCAAGCCTACCCGGCTATCTGGTTCCACGGCTGGTACGGGAAATTCCGGGAATGCCGGGCAAAACCGCCCTTTAAAGCACTGGTCTCTACATGCCGACTAGATATACTGTTTTACAGTAATGCCATTGAATAGCATTTCAGATCAATCAGGATGATTAATCAGATATGGACCTGCAACTCCCGCAAAGAAAGCAACCCGGCAACCTCAGTTTCAATACTGGGCCTGCGGCACTCACAGCATGGCTCGATGACTTGCCCCTGACAAATACCGGAAAGTGCCTGGAACTGCTGGACGGTGCTTTACAGCAAATCAACACACTCATGCTCCCACCGGACAACCTCCGGGAAGCACTTGAACGCTTCACGATACCGGTTATCAGCGTTACCGATGCACTGAAAAAAGAGTTTCTGGACAAACCCCTGCCATTGAACGGCAATCATCTTGTCTCCGCCACGCAAACACTCGAACTATGCAACAATATGGCCACGGGTTACAGAATTCTGGCCGACGACCTGCGTAACAATAACGAAGACAAACCACAACTCACTATTGCCCTGCACCGCGCACTGCGATACCTGAGCGAGATACTGCTTACCAGTTACCGGATTTATATCCAGTATCCCGAAGGGCTGTGGAAAACAATCAACACGCTCTATGCACTGGCCGAAGAGTGCAATATCACGAGAGATGCGGTTACCGACATCACCCTGCAAACACCCGCATCAAGCAGCATTGAAACTGTCTACAAACAGATCCTGCTACTGTCTCTGGCCTGCCCCTACCGCCTGCGCCAGAAGGATATTCATTTTGTGTATAACACACTGCTGGACTGGGCAGATTCCAGTCAACTGCACCACATGAATGATGAAGAAACACATGGTCTGTTTTCCATCAACCTGCAATCTGACGATCCACCCTCATATCGTAATCTGAGAGATACTAGTGCGCCTGACGCACACATCCGTATTTTGGATACCAACAGGATGGCTGCCCGTATGAGTGAATACCTGGCCGCTGGCCAGGACAGTACCGATCAGCTGGCAGGGACGGATATGACCGAAACCATGCAACGACTGATGCTGGCATGGGGTGTTATGCCCAAGCGCAGATTCGCCCGTCATCCGCAGGAGGCACCGGTCCGGCTGGTTATCGGGCTCAATGCAATCAATCGGGTTGCCCTGGGATCCGTCACCAAAAAACCGGAAGCAGCCGAGGACATCCGGGACATGCACTATCTGCAAGACCCGACCTTTGAGAGTGTCACCACTATCAATACAGATCCATTTTCCGGCAAGGGTTCCAGGCACACAGCTACAGAAGACAGCAACCCGTTCAAAGGGGCTTACGCCGCAGACAATATGCCAGCATCCAGTAGTGAGTCGTGGAAAATAGCCGATATCAGTGCCGGGGGGTATTGCCTGCTGTGTGACAGCGACAAGGCCTCTTGCGCACAGGTTGGCGAACTGGTCGCCCTTGTAGAAGCAGGGCAGCATGACCCTGACAAGTGGCAGCTGGGTACCATCCGCCGCATGAAGTTTACCGAGGAACGCGGGCTGGAGCTTGGTATACAACTGCTGTCACCCGGTGCACGAACTATCTGGGCACAGCCGTCTAATAATGGTGTCAGTAAAGGCGACAGAATTCAGGGAGTCCTGCTACCGGAGATAGCAGCTATCAGGCAACAGGCATCATTGTTGCTACCATCATTACCCTTTCGTTGCGGTTCTACTGCAATGCTTGAAGATAGTGGCAAGACAGAAACTGTCAAGCTGACCCGGCAACTGGAAAATACCGGCAGCTTTGCCCAGTATCATTTTACATCACAGTAATTATCCACACCGGATAGAGGACCACTACGCCGGGCATCAGTTTTTCATTTAATGGCCACGGAATCCATGCAAGAATACGGAAAATAATATTATTAAGGCCTTTATCCTTTCGTGTTTTTCCCTGAATTCCTTGGCGCTAATATCTATAGACACAGGTAGAATCAGGGCCGTTAATAAAGTTCAATAAACGGTTCCGGGTACTCGACGTGACCACCCCCAGACAGCCCCCCTTCAACCAGTTCCCTTACTGTAAGTGCATCTTCAGGTGCAGGCAGATTACAGGTCACTTGTACGTCCTTTGCGGACACGAAACCAAAGCGCTTGTAATATTCAGGATGCCCCAGCACCACGATGGCGCCGTAGCCTTTTTCCTTCGCCAGACTAATGCTGGCATTAATCAGTTCAGACCCGATCCCGCGGTGGCTTTGAGACGGGACGACTGACATGGGTCCCAGCGCCAGCACGTTTTTCTCCATGCCGTCTTTGCGTAACGGCACCCGTGTGAGCAGCGCATGCCCCACGATACGCCCTCCCAGTTCGGCCACCAGAGAAAGCTCGCGACTGTAGGCCGTTGATTCTCTTAAGGCACTGACCAGCCGCGCCTCGGCTTCTCCACCAAAAGCACTGATATGGACTACATCGATGGCGCGGATATCTTCCGCAGTTTCGGGTCTGACGTTAATTACGTGCATAGTTGTCTCCGCAAAAGAACTTGAGCTGATCATGGCCCACCACAGGCGCCTAAATATCCTGATTTTCAGTTACTTGCATGCTATCAGGAAACCCCCCTTCAGGAAATACCCGGCAGCAGCCCGAGCTGTCCGGTGCCGAGGCAGAGCTAACTATATAGGGAATGCTTCAGTCTTCCCCGCTATTGCCGAAAAAACTGTAGTCGGAGCCCGAGTCTGCAGTGCACCAGTCTCAGGGCGATATTTTTCACTTCAGGAAACGGGGTCAACCGTGAAAAGCGGAGAACATCTACGTATCCTCATTGTCGAGGAAAGCAGGAATGATGCGGAATCCCTGGCTAACGTACTGCGTAATGCTGGTCATCACATAAGTTTTGACCACGGCACGGAAGCTGCTGCGATTGAAACTGCACTACAGGAGCAAGCCCCGGATATCGTACTGTGTGGCAGTGGTTCACCACTGCCCTCCCCGGAAAATGTACAGACTCTGCTGGGAAAGCACGAAGTAACCGCACCGGTCATCGTCATAGCCGGTGAAGCATCCGAAGCTGGCATGGTGGCCGCAAAGAAGTCTGGCATCGCCGCACTGATTTCCTACGACGAGGTAGACCACCTGCAGCTGGCCTTCGACAGGGAGGTCAGCACCATTCGGTTGCAACGAGAATTGCAGATGCTCAATGACACCCTGCGTGAGAGTGAAAACCGCTGTCATGCACTGATAGAGAATTCCAGCGACGCTGTCGCCTATATCCATGAAGGCATGCACGTATATGCCAACCAGCCCTATATGGATTTATTTTCCATCGACACCCCTGAAGAAGTCGAGGGCACCCCCATACTGGACATGATCAGCAACGACCAGCGTGACACATTCAGGGAATTCCTGAAAGGCTATCTGGACAAGCAGACAGCCGGCAGTATCCTCGATATTGACTGCATTAACCCGGCAGGCAAACCTTTCCAAAGCAGCATGGAGCTTGCGCCGGCGACCATGGATGGCGAACGCTGTACACAGATAATCATACGGGTCAATGCGTCAAATGCTGCACTTGAGAAAAAGATCAGGACACTGACACAGCAAGACATGATTACTGGCCTTACCAATCGCCAATACTTTATACAGGCACTGAAAGAGCGCATGGCCGCTCCGAACACAACCGACGACCATCGCGCACTCTTTTATATAACACTGGACAACTTCAGGGCCATTCGTGATGAAACCGGTATCGAGGCAAGTGACCAGGCGCTGCGGGATATTGCCACAATCCTTAAATCCAGCTGTGGCGAGAACGACTGTCTGTCACGGTTTGGTGACTGCTGTTTCACCATCTTGCACTATGACACCAACCAGGAAAAAAACCTGGAACTGGGGAAAACCCTGTTGCACAGGATTGCAGATAATCTGTGTGAAGTTAACGGGCGTGCAATTGCCATGACCGGCAGCATTGGCATCTGCACCATCAATGACCAGGCAACCGATGCACAGCACATACTCGCTTATGCAGACATGGCATGTGAGATAGCCCGCTCGGCCGGTGGCAACCAGATCCATACCCACAGCTATATTGCTGATGAACAGCCCGGCAGCGAGCAGGAAAAAGAATGGGACAAGGTCATTCGCAACACCATTGATGAAGAACGTTTTTATCTCGCATATCAGCCAATTGTCAGTCTGAAAGGAGATACACGGCAGCGCTATGAAGTTCTGCTCAGAATTGTGGACGGGGCCGGTCAGGTTATTCTTCCCGGGCAATTTCTTTCCGTCGCAGAGAAAACCGGCCTCAGCAGCGAAATTAATCGCTGGATTATCGAAGCCACCTTCAGGGAACTCGCCAAACTCAGAAATAACAACAGCGATGTCTCGTTCTACATCAAGCTTTCAGGAGGAACACTGACGGATGCCAGTCTGCCCGGCTGGATTGGTGAAAAACTGCAGGAACACAAGCTGTCCGGTGATGGTGTTGTTTTCGAGATATCAGCACGCAATGCCTTCAATGACCTCAAGAACGCCTCGCAGTTTGTCAGGGAAATACAGCAACTGCAAGGCAAGGTTGCACTTGAGCATTATGGCCAGAGTATTCAACCACAATTACTCAAACGTATACCGGCAGACATCCTTAAAATCGACGGTGCCCTCATCGCCGGCCTGAGTAGTAACAAGGAGCACCAGTCGAAAGTGCAAGAGATTATTGAACTCGCAAAGAAAGGTGGACAACAGTGCATTGCCGAGTCCGTGGATGATGCCAGCAGTCTCGCTCAACTCTGGCAAACAGGTGTGGACTTTATCCAGGGAAACTTCGTGCAGGAACCCTGTAAAAGTCTTGATTACGATTTTGAAGGTGAAACCGCCTGAGCGGGTTTGACAAGGATGCAATACTGTAACATCAGGTACGACGGCCCCGGACCGGAGCGCAACATGCAGGATTTCCCGAGCATGGAACGGTTGTCAGTCGAGAACCAGCGAAATCAGTCCATCAGCCAGCTTTGGTTCGAACCAGGTAGATTTCGGCGGCATCACTTCGCCGGCATCGGCCACGGCCATCAGATCTTCCATGCGGGTCGGATGCATGGAAAAGGCAGCAGCCATTTCACCGCTGTCTACCCGCTTCTCCAGCTCGGCAAGACCGCGGATACCACCGACAAAATCAATGCGCGTGTCCCGGCGCGGATCTTCAATACCCAGTACCGGTGCAAGCAGATTATCAGCCAGCAGACTGACATCCAGCCTGCCCACCGGGTCATCAGGGATCAGGCTCGGTTTAACCACCAGCCGGTACCACTGCCCGGTGAGATACAGGCCAAAACTACCGGGCTCTTCCGGCTGTACGGCAATATTGCTCGGAGTCAAACTAAAACTACCGGCAACCCGGGCAAGAAAGGCCTCCGGCGTCATGCCGGCAAGATCCTTGACAACACGATTGTAATCAAAAATCTGCATCTGTCGATGCGGAAAAATGACAGCGAGAAAAGCAGCAGCCGGGCGACTGGCAGCCACCCTGGATGCAGCCGCCGACCGGTGATGACCATCAGCAATATACAGCGCATCCATGGTATCAAAAGCCGTGGTTATCTGCCCAATGAGGGTGTTGTCACGAACCACCCAGAGCGAGTGGCGAATACCATCATCCGCCGTCAGGTCAACATCCGGAACACCTTCAGCGGCTGCGGCAAGCAGGGCGTCTACCTGGTCCTGCGATTTATAGGCCAGCAACACCGGTCCGGTTTGTGCATTCAGGGCCTCGATCTGGCGAACCCGGTCATCTTCCTTGTCCGGGCGGGTAAATTCATGCTTGCGAATCCTGTTGCTATCATAGTCAGCCACGGACGCAGCCACGACCAGTCCGGTCTGGCTGTGCTCGCCCATGACCATGCGGTAGATGTAGTAACAGGGGCTATCATCACGTACCAGCACGCCCTGCTGCAGCATTTGTTGCAGATTATCGGATGCCCGAGCATAGACCTCTTCAGCATGCGGGTCAGTGGTTTCCGGAAGATCGATCTCGGGTTTGGAAATATGCAGAAAGCTCCAGGGACGTCCTGCAGCCCGCACGCGGGCCTCGGCACTACTGAGAACATCGTACGGTGGTGCAATCACATCTGCAACCCGGTCAGGAACGGGGCGCAAGGCGGCAAAGGGTTGTATCAACGTCATGAGCTTTCCACAGTCTGCATCCTAAATATCGAGCACTTATTGTACACAGTCAGGGCGACCGCTGCGATCAGTGAAGGTGCCGGCAAACGCCCATGAATCAACCTGCACCTGATAAGCGGAATCCATCCATGCCCGGCAATCCGGCAGGCACCATCAAACGGGAACGTTCGATGGTTGTCATTAGCAACGGGAATGGCCGGCAGAAATCACACGCGACCACGACCTGGACAAGGTTCTGTGAGAAAATCCAGAGTACCCCGCTGGCATACAAGCTGTCGTTCTTTATTACCGTACTGGTAGTCAGCTGCATGATATTGCTGGGTATCATCATCGTAGGACAGCAGACAGGACAGTTACGGGACCAGATCGGAGAACAGGGTCATACGCTGGTAAACCTGATGGCACAGTCAGCCAAGGAACCCTTGCTTGCTGATGACAAACTGGCGCTTGATACCATCACCGGCAGGTTCTCGAACAATGGCAGTGTCCTGGGTACAGCTATCGTCGCGCTGAACGGGGACATCATCAGCAAGGCCGGAGTACTGCATGAAGAAA
>JASJGW010000356.1:0-13541 GCA_033791305.1 Gammaproteobacteria bacterium
GTGGGATATTACCCGGGCCGTGCAGATGCTTGCAGGCCGCCTCGCCGCTGGTGAGCTGCAACCGCAGGATATCACTCCGGAGGTGCTGGCAGCCGAGATCTGCCTGTCGGAACTGCCGCCTCCCGATCTGTTTATCCGTACGGGTGGCGAACAGCGCATCAGTAACTTCCTGCTCTGGCAGCTAGCCTACACCGAACTGTATTTTACCGATGTACTGTGGCCGGCATTTGACGAGCAGCGGCTTGACGAAGCCCTGTTGTGGTATGCCAACCGCCAGCGTCGCTTTGGACGCACGGGTGAACAAGTGGAGCAGCAAAAGGGTGCTTAAGGCGCGCCTGATATCAGCTGCCATTATGGTGCCGCTGGTCGTTTATGGCGTGCTGTTTCTGTCTACTCCCGTTTTCTCGTTGCTTCTTGCCGCGATTCTGCTGCTGGCTGCCTGGGAATGGAGCCATCTGATCCCCGTTACCAGTACCGTATTACGGGTGATTTATACCCTGGTGATCGCTGCCCTGCTGGGGTTGCTGTGGCAGGCAGGTCTGGCGCAGAGCATTCTGCCATTACTGCTGGTGGCATTTGTCTGGTGGCTGTATGCATTATTCTGGCTGTCCCGCCCGCAGCTCTGTGCGACGGCTTCCCCGCTAAACATCAATATCAAGATGCTTGCCGGTGCCCTGGTCCTGGTGCCGGCATGGGCCGCCCTGACCACGCTGCATGCAAGTAGCGCTAGCGGGCCGAAATTGACGCTCATGTTGCTGGTCATGGTCTGGCTTGCAGACAGCGGTGCATATTTCGCGGGCCGGCAGTGGGGGAAGACCCGGCTGGCACCGGCGATCAGTCCGGGAAAAACCTGGGAAGGCGTGTATGGGGGACTGCTGTCCAGCCTGGTGTTTGCTGCGGTGGCCGGCGGCCTGTACAGCCATTCGTTCAGGTGGACCTTGATGTTTATGCTGGTCGCCAGCATCACGGTGATGTTTTCTGTTGCCGGTGACCTGCTTGAAAGTCTGATGAAACGCCACAGTGGCGTCAAGGACAGCGGTCATATTATTCCCGGCCATGGTGGTATTTTTGATCGTATCGACGGCCTGGTTGCAGCGGCGCCCATGTTTCTGACCGGTTTTCTGTGGCTGGATCTGTAATGCAGATTGCCGCCCGCAACATCGATCTCTGGAACATCAGGTAAGCTGAGATGGATACAAGCACGCCTGTTGGTGTCACCCTGCTGGGGTCGACCGGTTCAATCGGGATAAGCACGCTTGACGTGATTGCGCGCCACCCCTGGCGCTTCAGGATTATCGCGCTGACGGCCAATAGCAGTGTCGACAAGCTCGCAGCTCAATGTGTCCGTTTCCAGCCGCAATATGCCGTGATGGCTGATGCGGATGCAGCCGCCCGCCTGGTGCTACAGTTAAAGCAATTGGCACCTGACGTGCAGGTGTTGTCAGGCAGCGATGGGCTGCTTGCCGTCGCCGGTCACGAGGCTGTTGATTTTGTAATGGCGGCCATTGTGGGTGCTGCCGGTCTGTTGCCCTCGCTTGCAGCAGCGCGCAAGGGTAAACGCGTGATGCTGGCCAACAAGGAAGCACTGGTGATGTCCGGCGCGCTGTTTATGCAGGCAGTTCGGGAGCACCGGGCTACACTGTTGCCTGTTGATAGCGAACACAACGCAATTCTGCAATGCCTGCCGGATAGCTATGTGGCCGGTGAGACGCCATCCGGTGTACGCAAAATACTGCTGACTGCTTCCGGTGGTCCCTTCAGGACCCTGCCGGTCAGCGAGTTGTCTGCTGTAACACCGGAACAGGCCTGCGCACATCCCAACTGGGACATGGGCCGGAAAATTTCAGTGGACTCCGCCACCATGATGAACAAGGGGCTCGAAGTGATCGAGGCCGGCTGGCTGTTCAATTTACCGATGGACAGGATCAAGGTAGTCCTGCACCCGCAGTCACTGGTGCATTCCCTGGTTGAATATGAAGATGGTTCGGTGCTGGCACAGATGGGTAATCCTGATATGCGTATCCCAATCAGTCATGCGCTGGGCTGGCCGGAGCGGATTGAGTCCGGGGCAGAGAGCCTTGACCTGATGGCCGTTGGTAACATGCAATTCGCGGCGCCGGACAGCGCGCATTATCCCTGTCTGGAACTGGCGACTGCTGCCTGGCGCGGTGGTGGTACGACTCCGGCGGTATTAAATGCGGCCAACGAGGTGGCGGTGCAGGCGTTCCTGGACCGGCGTATTGCATTTACCTCGATCCCCCGGGTTGTTGAGCAGGTACTTGAACAGTGCAGCGCGCATGCAGCCGACTCGCTGGAGGTTATCCTGGCTGATGATGCGCTTGCCCGTGTTGTAGCAAATGAGTGCATCGAGTCCGGACGGGTGGTGGCGGTGCGATGAACGGATTGTTGTTATCTCTGACCGCATTTATTGTCGCTATCGGCGTGCTGGTCACCGTGCATGAGTTTGGTCATTTCTGGGTTGCCCGTCGTCTTGGTGTCAAGGTGCTGCGATTCTCAATCGGTTTTGGGAAGCCGTTGTGGAAAAGAACATTTGGTAAAGACAAGACCGAGCTGGTCATTGCCGCCTTGCCCCTGGGTGGTTATGTGAAAATGCTGGACGAACGGGAAGGGGAAGTTGCTGCCGCAGAGCTAACGCGCGCATTCAATCGCCAGCCAGTCACTACACGTATTGCCGTTGTTGTGGCGGGCCCGGCATTCAATTTTCTGTTTGCGATCATTGTCTACTGGGCCATGTTTGTTGTCGGTGTTCCCGGCCTGAAGCCACTGGTGGGTGAGGTGGCACCAGCGTCATATGCCGCCGAGGCAGGTATCCTGAATGGTGATGAGATCCTGGCTATCGCAGGTAAACCAACCGTGACCTGGGAGGCGACGGTGCTTGCCTTGCTCGAAGCCAGTCTCGACGGGCGCGACACGGTCGCGGTCGCAGTACGTGATGCCGATGGACAGGAGCGACATCTGCAGGTGCATTTCAAAATCCCGGGTGAGCTGCTGAAAAAAGGCGGGGTACTCGAGAATTTCGGTCTGAGACCCTGGCAACCGCCGGCCGTGATCGAATCGCTGGTTGCAGGCAGCGCGGGCGAACGGGCCGGTTTGCTTCCCGGCGATCAGGTTGTGCTTGCTGACGGCATGGCTATCAGCAACTGGGGGCAGTGGGTAGATTTTGTCCGTGAACGGCCTGGTCAGGATATCGCTGTGCAGGTACTTCGCGACGGTGAGGCGGTCAAGCTGACGGTGAGGCCTGACAGTATCACTGAAAAAGGCAGGGAAATCGGGCGTATAGGCGCCTATGTGCAACTTCCGGATGACGAGCAGCGTGCTACAATGCGCGTCGTTGTCCGTCATGGTCTGCTCAAGGCCATCCCCGAGGCACTGAACAAGACCTGGGAAATGACAACGCTGACATTGCGAACGCTCTGGAAAATGGTTACCGGCGGGGCATCCCTCGAGAACCTGAGCGGGCCAATCACCATCGCCCAGTATGCAGGACAGTCTGCTGCAATTGGTCTGGCTGCATTCCTCGGGTTTCTGGGTATTGTCAGTGTCAGCCTCGGGGTGCTGAACCTGTTGCCGGTCCCGGTACTGGATGGCGGGCATTTACTGTTCTATCTGGTAGAGCTGGTAACCGGCAGTCCGGTTACTGATGCAGTACAACTGGCCGGGCAGAAGGTCGGTATTGTGCTGCTGCTGGCCCTGATGTCACTGGCCTTTTATAACGACTTTATACGTTTGCTTGACTGAGTCTATAAATGCATTTGCAGCTGAAACACATATTCTTTCTGTGCCGGGTGTTCATGCTGCTGCTGTTTCTGAACGGAGTTGCGCAGGCCTTTGAGTCGTTCAAGGTCCTGGATATTCGGGTAGAAGGACTGCAGCGAATCTCGGCCGGTACCGTTTTCAACTATCTTCCGATCAAGGTCGGCCAGACGATTGATATGGAAGATACGATCATTGCTGTAAAGGCCTTGTTCAAGAGCGGTTTCTTCAATGATGTTTCTCTTGAAAGAGACGGGTCCGTGCTGGTTGTCTTTGTCAAGGAGCGTGCAGCAATCAGCAGCATTGATATCGAGGGTAACAAGGATCTGGATAGCGAGGAATTGCTGGAAGGACTGAAGGAGATCGGTCTGGCCGAAGGCCGCGTCTTCGACCGCTCGCTGCTGGAAAAAGTCGAGCAGGAACTTCGTCGGCAGTACTTTAGCCGCGGCAAGTATGCGGTCAGGATAGATACCACGGTAACACCACTGGACCGTAATCGTGTCGGTATACTGATTAATGTTTCAGAGGGCAGAGCTGCACGTATCAAGCAGATCAATATCATTGGCAACCATGAATTTTCTGACAAGGAACTGCTTGATGAGTTTTCCCTGACCGAACCGAATTTTTTCTCGACATTTACCAAGAGTGACCAGTATTCAAAGCAGGGGCTGTCTGCTGACCTGGAAACGATGCGCACTTATTATCTGGACCGGGGCTACCTGAAGTTCAATATCAATTCCACGCAGGTTTCTATTACACCGGACAAGAAAGATATCTATATCACTATCAATATTACCGAGGGGCATCAATACAAAATCAGTGGAGTGACACTCTCCGGTGATTTGGTAGTGCCGGCCGAGGAACTGTTTCCGCTGATAAAAATCAATCCGGGTGACGTGTTCTCGCGCAAACAGGTGACTGAATCTGTCGACAGAATCAGTTCCCTGCTGGGTAACCAGGGATATGCCTATGCGAACGTCAATACCGTACCGGAAATGGATGATGAAGCGTTTGAGGTCAATCTTGGGTTTTTTGTCGACCCGGGCAAACGGGTCTATGTGAGGCGTATCAATGTTTCCGGGAATACCGGCACCCGGGATGAAGTCCTGCGCCGTGAAATGCGGCAAATGGAAGGCGGCTGGTATTCCACGGAACAGGTTGAACGTTCGCGTACCCGTCTTAGTCGACTCGGCTACTTTGAAGATGTAAACGTCGAAACTCCGACGGTTCCAGGTACCACAGATCAGCTGGATGTCAATTACGCGGTCACGGAAATATCCTCGGGCAGTGTGACAATGGGTGCCGGTTTCTCGCAGACCTCAGGAGTGCTGTTCAACGCCAGTGTGCAGCAGGATAATTTTCTGGGGTCAGGCAAGCGGGTGGCTTTTACATTTGACAATAGTGAAATTAATACCGTGTACCGCTTTTCCTATACGAACCCTTACTGGACTGTTGACGGTGTTAGTCGGGGTTTTGGTTTATCCTACAGGAAAACAGATGCCAATGAGGCCAATCTGTCGGACTACTCGACGGATACCCGGGGCGCGGATATCAACTTTGGTATTCCGATAAATGAATACGATACCATTCGTTTCAGTGCGGGTTACCAGGGACTGGATCTAAAGGCGAATATCAACTCTCCAGAGCAGGTCATCGACTTTATTGACAAGCATGGTGACAGTTTTGATGATGTGGTATTTGTCGGCAGCTGGAGTCATGACTCGCGCGACAGCATACTGTTTGCCGAAACGGGTGGCCTGCAGCGTCTCTCACTCGAGACAACGACACCTGGTTCCGGGCTGGAATACTACAAGGTTACCTATCAGCAACAGCGTTTTATCCCCCTGACGCGGGAACTGATTCTCGGTTTGAAGGGTAATCTGGGTTACGGGGACGGGTTTGGCGATTTTGAACAATTACCCTTCTTTGAGAATTTTTTCGCCGGCGGTGTTCGATCCGTGCGCGGATTTAAAGACAATACCCTGGGTCCGAAGGATTCCGACGGCGACCCGATCGGTGGTTCATTTCTGACGGTGTTTAACGCGGAACTGATTTTCCCGATACCGTTTGTAGATGATGCGAAGGGTGTACGCCTGAGCGCTTTTTTTGATGTTGGTAATGTCTTTGAGGACTATAATAGTTTTGATGCCGGTGATTTGAGATATTCTGTTGGTCTGGCAGGATTATGGGTGTCTCCGCTTGGTCCTATTTCAATGAGCCTGGGCTTTCCGCTGAATGCAGAGAGTGATGACGAAGAACAGACGTTTCAGTTTACTGTAGGTACATTTTTCTGATTACTGTGAGGAATACTGGAGAACTGCTTATGAAAAAAACAAATTCAAGAGTTTTTATGGTTGGGCTGCTGACGGTGTTGTCCCTGTGTTGCAGGACTGCGCTGGCGGAATCAAAGATCGGTTTTGTCGATACTGTCAAGCTGATGGAAGCGGCGCCCCAGGCAAAGTCGGCCCAAAGCAAGATTGAGTCAGAGTTTGCTCCCCGGGAAAAGGAACTGGTCGCACTGCAGCGCGAGATAAAGAAGCTGGAGGATGATCTGACGCGTGATGGTGCTGTTATGAGCGAGTCAGAACGCACCAAGCTGGAGAGAAAAATCCTTGCCAAACGGCGTGATATGAAACGTACCCAGGATGAGTTCCGTGATGATCTGAATATCCGGCGCAATGAAGTGCTCGCGAAATTGCAGAAAGATATGTATACGGCGGTGGTTTCACTGGCGAAAGAACAGAAATTTGACCTGATTCTGAGCCAGGGCGTTGTTTACTCGAGCGACAAAATCGATATCACAGAAAGTGTGCTCAAAAAGCTCAAGGCCAAATAACAGGATATGAGGATAACTATCCTTCCCGGATAGTAACGGGGCGGTCTGAATGTCACTGACACTGGGTAAACTTGCCGGGCAAATCAGGGGTGAATTGCAAAAAGGTGATCCGGATTGCCGGATTGCTGCCGTTGCAACCTTGCAGCATGCGCATGCCGGGGATATCAGTTTCCTGGCCAACCCGGGGTACAAGAAGTATCTGCATGCTACGCAGGCATCTGCGGTAATCCTGAGCCAGGAAGATGCCGCGGATTGCCCGGCCGCGGTTATTGTTTCCTCCAATCCCTATGCGAGCTATGCGCGTGCAGCTGCCCTGATTGTGCCTGCTGCCCGGGTCAGAAGTGGCGTGCACACCACGGCGGTCCTGGATGATGACTGCGAGGTGGATGATACGGCGTGGATAGGACCTCACTGCATTATCGAAGCAGGTGCGGTAATCAATGCCGGCGTACAACTTGCAGGCGGCTGCTTTATCGGGTCGGGCAGTGTTATAGGCGCTGATAGCAAGCTGTCAGCGAACGTGGTTATCTGTCACGAAGTTACTATTGGTGAGCGTGTAAATATATTACCTGGAGCGGTTGTCGGTAGTGATGGTTTTGGTCTGGCGAACGAGGACGGGCGCTGGCTGAATGTTCCCCAGCTTGGCAGTGTCAGAGTGGGTAACGATGTTGAAATAGGCTCGAATACCACCATTGATCGTGGTGCACTTGATGATACCGTGCTGGAAGAAGGGGTCCGGCTTGATAATCAGATACAGGTCGCACATAACGTTCACATTGGTGCGCATACCGCCATCGCCGGGTGTGTGGGTATTTCGGGAAGCGCAAGCATCGGGAAATACTGCATGATCGGTGGTGGCGCGGGCATTGTCGGACATCTTGAGATTGCCGACCACGTTATCATTACCGGCATGACGATGGTGACCAGGTCAATTACCAAAGCCGGTGTGTATTCATCGGGTGTGCCGGCACAGGAAAATGACGCCTGGAACAAAACCTGTGCGCGCATGCGGCAACTGGACAAACTTGCCCGCAAGGTGCAGGCGCTGGAACGTTCGCAGGCAGCATCTACGGGCTCCAGGAATGAATAGGGTGATTGTTCATTGCCAATGGCAGTCAGACTTTTTATAAAAGATATCTGGATCTATGACCATGGACATACAGCAAATACTGCAACATCTGCCGCATCGCTATCCTTTCCTGATGATTGACCGGGTAACTGAATTCACGGCGGGTGAGTCACTGACGGGTTACAAGAACGTTACCTACAATGAACCTTTCTTTCTGGGACATTTCCCGGAACGCCCTGTTATGCCCGGTGTCTTGATACTGGAAGCGATGGCCCAGGCGACGGGGTTACTGGCATTCAGGACCGTTGAGCGTGGTGCCAAGCGGGAAAGCCTGTATTTCCTGGTTGGTATAGACAAGGCACGTTTTAAACGTCCGGTGGAACCGGGTGATCAGCTGGTCCTCAAGGCAAAGCTGCTACGTTCCCGGCGTGGTATATGGGTGTTTGCCTGTGAGTCCAGTGTTGACGGCGACGTGGTGGCCACCGCTGAAATCATGTGTACAGAGCAGGATATTGACACTTGATCCATTCGACAGCGGTTATTGATTCAGGCGCAGAACTTGCCGCCGATGTCAGCGTCGGACCGTATACTGTGATTGGTCCCGATGTGGTCGTAGAGGCGGGCAGTGTAATAGGGCCTCATGTTGTCATCAACGGCCAGACCCGTATCGGCAGGGATAACCGGATTTACCAGTTTGCGTCCATCGGCGAGGCACCGCAGGACAAGAAGTACGCGGGTGAGCGGACACGCCTTGAAATCGGTGATCGCAATACGATTCGTGAATTCGTCACTATCAATCGCGGCACTGCTCAGGATGAGGGTGTTACCACGCTTGGCGATGATAACTGGATCATGGCCTATGTACATATTGCCCATGATTGCAGAATTGGAAACCAGACGATCTTCGCGAACAATGCATCGCTGGCCGGCCATGTCACCATTGGTGACTACGTCATTCTTGGTGGCTTTACCCTGGTGCACCAGTTTTGTTCAATCGGTGCATATTCACTGACTGCATTTGGCAGCGGCATCAGCCTGAGTATTCCTCCCTATGTAACGGTTGGTGGAAGCCCTGCACGGGCACATGGCCTGAACATGGAAGGCCTGCGTCGCCGCGGGGTTCCGGAAGCAACGCGCAAAACACTAAAGCAGTCTTACAAGACCCTCTATCGGGAAAATCTTTCCTTGCAGGATGCCATTAAAGTCCTGAAGGACAGGGCGAAAGACTGTCCCGAGCTGGAGATGCTGGTCACCTTTCTGGAACAGCAGAAGCGCGGCATTGTCAGGTAAGCATGCCCCGTTTGCATCCACTCCATGTTGGTATTATCGCCGGTGAAGCATCCGGCGATAATATCGGAGCAGCCCTGATACATGCGATACGGAAACGGGCGCCAGATGCCGTGTTTGAGGGTGTGGCCGGCCCACGCATGATAGCAGCGGGTTGTTTCAGCCTCTACCCCATGGAAAGCCTGTCTGTCATGGGACTGGTTGAGGTGCTTGGGCGCTTGCCGAAACTGATGTCCATGCGACGTGAATTGCGGAGTCATTTTCTGAAAACCCCGCCCGATATTTTTATTGGTATCGATGCGCCCGATTTTAACCTGTCCCTGGAAAGGAGCCTGAAACGGGCTGGTATCAGAACGTTGCACTACGTAAGCCCGTCAGTCTGGGCATGGCGACAGTACCGGGTGCGCAAAATAGCCGCCAGCGTGGATTGCATGCTCACCCTGTTTCCCTTTGAAGAACGGTTTTACGCGGAGCGGCAGGTGCCGGCACGCTTTGTCGGTCATCCACTGGCAGACCTGATTACCGATGACGTTGATCCGCTACAGGCGCGTCCGCATCTGGGTATTCAGCACCAGGGGCCGCTGGTCGCATTGTTGCCGGGCAGTCGTGTCGGCGAGGTGAAACGCCTGGCCAAAGATTTTCTGCGTGCCGCAAGCTGGTGTCATGAGCGCCGGAGTGATATGCAATTTATTATTCCCCTCGCGAACTCTGCATGCCGTACTGTGTTCGAAGCTGCGATGACCGCAGTTAACAGCCGCCTGCCGGTTACACGGCTGAATGGCCAGGGGCTGGAAGCCATGGCGGCTGCAAATGCAGTCATGCTGGCCTCCGGGACGGCGACACTTGAGTGTTTGCTGCTAAAACGGCCCATGGCCGTGGCCTACCGCCTGTCGCCATTGACTTACCAGTTGGCCCGCTTGCTGGTGAATACACCGTATTACTCGCTGCCCAACCTGCTGGCTGACCGGCCAGTCGTGAAAGAATTTATTCAGGATGACATTACACCGGAGGCGCTCGGCGGAGAAATCCTGCGGCTGATCGAGGATCCATCGCATGCGCAGGAACTGACATCCGTGTTCACACAGATACATAATGAGTTACGCCAGGATGCAAGCCGGATTGCAGCCGATACCGTGTTTGAAGTTGCAGGCAGGAGTTAGATGGACAGTGAACTGATAATTCCTGCCGGACTGGTTGCCGGTGTTGACGAAGCAGGCCGGGGGCCGCTGGCAGGCCCGGTGGTTGCGGGTGCTGTCATACTTGATCCGGAAAAGCCGATAGGCGGACTGAAAGATTCCAAGCGCCTGACGGCTTTACGTCGTGATTTTCTGTATACAGAGATCCAGGAGAAGGCGCTGGCGTGGGCCGTCGGATGCGCGGACGTCGAGGAGATTGACCTGATAAATATACTGCAGGCAACCATGCTGGCCATGCAGCGTGCCGTTGCTGCCTTGCAGCCGGCAGCTGAATATGCGCTGATAGACGGGAACCGTTGTCCTGATCTTGCCTGTCCGGCACAGGCGATTGTAAAAGGTGACAGTCGGGTAGCGGCGATCAGTGCCGCTTCGATCATGGCAAAGGTAACGCGCGACCGGGAAATGCTGTCACTGGATGCTATTTACCCGGGGTATGGACTTGCGCAGCATAAAGGCTACCCGAGCAAGGCGCATATCCAGGCACTGGAAAGCCTGGGTGTGTCCCCGGTCCACAGACGTTCCTATGCACCGGTGAGAAGAGTTATTGAGAAAGCGGCAGCCCCGCCTCGGGCGTAACCTTGATAAGATAGCTGTTAGCCTGTATGTGCAAGTTATATCTGATTTATAATCAATAAAATACAAAAAGATACGTTAATTATCTCGATAACTGTTGATGGGCGGATTCAGGCTTGAATCCTGCCCGGGAAAACCGGAAACTTTTTTCATGCGCCCTGCCTTTGTCCATCTGCATGTCCACACCGAATATTCGCTGGTGAACGGTACCGTCCGGGTCAAACCGCTGGTACAGCGTGTAGCCGAGGCCGGTCTGCCCGCGGTTGCTGTCACTGACCAGAGCAATATGTTTTCCATGGTGAAGTTTTATCGTGCGGCCATGGCGCAGGGTGTCAAACCCATCATCGGAGTCGACCTCTGGGTGGCGGACAGGGCCGGCGGAAAATTACCTTCAAGGCTGGTGTTACTTTGCAAGACACGTGACGGCTACCTCAATCTCACCCGGCTGGTGTCACGTTCCTATACAGAAGGGCAGCAGCGTGGTATCCCGGTGCTGGAACGGGACTGGTTCGAGGGGCATTCCGCAGGACTGATCGCACTGTCCGGTGGCCGCACTGGTGATATAGGCCAGGCATTGCTGGCAAGCAAGCACACCCTTGCCGTTGAACGACTGGATGACTGGCAGCGAATATTTCCGGACAGCTTTTATCTGGAATTGCAGCGCACCGGTCGACCGGGAGAAGAGGTGTATCTGCACAAGGCAGTCAATCTTGCCGGCCTGAAAAGTGTTCCGGTTGTGGCCAGCAATGATGTGCATTTCCTGAAGGCCAGTGACTTTGATGCCCATGAAGCGCGTGTCTGTATCAATGAAGGCCGTACCCTGGATGATCCTCGCCGCTTGAAAGAATTTACCGATCAGCAGTATCTGCGCACTGCAGAAGAAATGCAGGCGCTGTTCAGTGACATCCCGGAAGCACTGGAAAATACCGTGGAGATTGCCCGGCGCTGCAACCTGGAACTGGAACTGGGCAAGAATTATCTGCCTGATTTTCCAGTACCGGAAGGTATGGATATGGCTGGCTATTTCCAGCTGCAGGCCGAACAGGGGCTGGAACGGCGCTTTGAGAAGATTCTTGACCCGGAGAGGGAGGACCTAGATGCCGTCCGTCAGGTCTATCGCGAGCGGCTTGAGCGCGAGGTCAATGTCATACTGGAAATGGGCTTCCCTGGTTATTTCCTGATCGTTGCCGATTTTATTATCTGGGCAAAGGACAATGGCATCCCTGTCGGACCGGGACGCGGTTCCGGAGCAGGTTCACTGGTGGCCTATGCCCTGACGATTACCGATCTTGATCCGATTCGTTATGAACTGTTGTTTGAGCGGTTCCTGAATCCGGAACGTGTTTCCATGCCAGACTTCGATGTTGATTTCTGCATGGAAGGCAGGGACCGGGTGATTGAGTATGTTGCGGAGCGTTATGGCCGAGACAAGGTTTCGCAGATCATTACCTACGGTTCCATGGCGGCCAAGGCGGTTGTGCGTGATGTCGGCCGGGTGCTTGGACACCCCTATGGCTTCGTCGACAGAATCGCAAAACTGATTCCATTTGAGATTGGCATTACTCTGGAAAAGGCACTGGATCAGGAACCGGCCTTCAGCGAGTTATATGACGCCGATGAAGATGTACGCAGCCTGGTCGATCTGGCCCGTTCACTGGAAGGCCTGGCTCGGAACGCGGGTAAACACGCCGGTGGTGTGGTGATTGCCCCGTCACGGCTAACCGATTTTACACCGCTGTACTGCGAGCAGGGTGGTGGTGCGCTGGTCAGTCAGTTCGACAAGGATGATGTGGAAGCTGTTGGTCTGGTGAAGTTTGACTTTCTCGGGCTGCGCACACTGACCATTATTGACTGGGCACTGAAGACCATCAATGCCCGGCTGACCGGGAACGGTAAGCCGGCCGTGGACATTGAGGTTATCCCGCTTGATGACAGTTCGGTATTTGACCTGCTGAAGGCAGCTGCAACGACCGCGGTGTTTCAGCTGGAATCAAGTGGCATGAAAGACCTCATCCGGCGTCTGCGCCCGGATACCTTTGAAGATATCGTGGCACTGGTTGCCCTGTTTCGTCCGGGGCCGCTGGGGTCCGGCATGGTCGATGACTTTATTGCACGCAAGCACGGTGCGCAGATCAAGTATCCGCACCCTGATCTGGAACCCATCCTGAAACCGACCTACGGAATTATCCTCTACCAGGAACAGGTGATGCAGATTGCGCAGGTACTGGCCGGCTACACGCTGGGTGGAGCCGATATGTTGCGGCGTGCAATGGGCAAGAAGAAGCCGGAGGAAATGGCGAAGCAGCGCTCTATTTTCCTGGCGGGCGCCAAACAGCGGGATGTCGATGAGCAGGTGGCCGCCGGCATCTTCGACCTGATGGAAAAATTTGCCGGTTATGGCTTTAACAAGAGTCACTCGGCTGCCTATGCGCTGGTGTCTTACCAGACCGCCTGGTTAAAGGCGCATTACCCGGCTGCATTTATGGCGGCTGTGCTGTCGGCAGATATGGACAATACCGACAAGATCGTACACCTGATTGCCGAATGCGGGGATATGAAACTGAAGGTAGTGCCGCCTGATGTCAATCAGTCGCAGTATCACTTTACTGCTATAACAGAAGGCACCATTGTCTATGGCCTGGGTGCAATCAAGGGCGTCGGGCAGGCCGCGATTGACGGCATACTGACGGAGCGCCAGGACGGTGGTAAATTTGCCGACCTGTTTGAATTGTGCCGGCGTGTGGATCTGCGCAGGGTAAACAGGCGCGTGTTTGATGCCCTGATTCGGGCCGGGGCACTGGACCCC
>JASJGW010000357.1:0-3060 GCA_033791305.1 Gammaproteobacteria bacterium
CTGTCACGAGGTCTACCCTGAACTTCTCGGCCAGCGCCTTGTTATCCAGCGCACGGTACAACACATTCTTGCCGCCCATTTCATCCAGGGGATCACTCAGCGCATTGCCCTGTTTTTCCACCCCGTAACGGGCGACAGCCCAGTCACGCAGCGCCTCGTCATCAATGGCTGCCGTAAACTGCCGCCAGCTCCAGGTGTAATAAGCACCCTCTTCCATATGCCCGGTCTCGTTGCCAGGCACCGGGCTGTCGGCACTCAGTGCAGAATAAAAACCGCCCTCCTCTGCGTGCATTTCTTCCCGGGTAAAGTCGAGCACCTGCCGCGCAGTTGCGGCGTACTTCCGGTCCCCGGTACGGCGATAGGCATACAAACAGGCCCGCGTGATGAGCGCCTGGTCATAGAGCATTTTCTCGAAATGTGGCACCCGCCATTCAAAATCCGTGGAATAGCGATGAAAACCACCGCCGAGTTGATCATAAATACCGCCTTCTATCATCCTGTCCAGTGTAAACAGGGCCATATCAGCACTGTCCTGCGGTTCATCCTGCAACAGAAACATCAGGCGTGCCGGTTGTGGAAACTTGGGTGCTGGCCCAAAGCCACCCTGCAACGCATCGTAAGTCTTCGCATATTGCCGACGCACCTCAAGCAGCGGTGCTGTTGTCAGTTTTTTCAGGGGTGAGGCAGACCCGGCTGTTTGTTTCAGTAATGCCACGGCATTGGTGGCCGTTTCCCGGACACCGTCTTCATCAGACTTCCACAGCTCTGTTAGTTTTGCCAGCATCTGCTTCATCCCGGGCCGGCCTCTGCCGGCATCCGGTGGAAAATAGGTCCCACCGAGAAACGGATCGCCACTTGGTGTTGCCCATACCGACATCGGCCAGCCACCCCGCCCACGCGCCATCATGACATATTGCATATAAGCCGCATCCAGGTCCGGGCGTTGCTCGCGGTCCACCTTGATGGAAATAAAATTATCGTTCAGCTGTTTGGCGATATCGGGATTACTGAATGATTCGCGTGCCATCACATGGCACCAGTGACAGGTAAAGTAGCCGATGGAAATAAACAGCGGCTTGTTCTCCCTGCGTGCCTTTGCAAAAGCCTCCTCGCCCCATGGATACCACTCCACCGGGTTATCGGCATGCAGGCGCAGGTAGGGACTGGATTCTGCCGCCAGTCGCCAGCCACCTGTTTTGCCCGGTTCAGCCGCAGACGGCAACACTGCCAGGGCAAGCAGCAGCAACAGCAGCAGCAATCTATGTAAAGCCGAGGTCATCATTGCATTCCCTTTATGGAGACTCTGGCCGCAGGATGTGCTTCGCACTAGAACATACGGGCATTGAGCGACAACACCTCGCGAACATTGGCCGTGGTCACCCGCGCCACTTCTTCAGGGTCCTCGTCCCGCACCCCTGCCAATGCAGCGAGACAATACGGCAGGTACTCCGGACTGTTACGTTCCCCGTGGTGCTGGAACACCGTCATATCCGGCGCGTCTGTTTCCAGCACCATGGCTTCGAGCGGCAAGGCCCTGGCAAGTGCACGCAAACGGGTCGATCGCTCGAAGGTCAACATGCCGCCGAAACCAAACCTGAAACCGAGATCACTGTATTGCGATGCCTGCTGCAGGCTGCCGTTAAAGGCATGACAAATTCCGCCGCGCACTTTTATCCGTCGCAACGTGGCCAGCACCTGGTCATGTGCCTTGCGCACATGCAGAATGACCGGCAGGCCGGCAGCCCTGGCGATCACCAATTGTGACTCAAACAGCTGCTGCTGCCGTTCATGATCAAGTCCGTCAACATGGAAGTCCAGCCCGATCTCGCCGATAGCCACCGGTCGTTGCGTAACCAGTGCTGCTTCCAGTAACTGTAAATCCGCAGGCTGGTGCTGTTCAAGGAAGACCGGGTGCAGGCCCAGTGCCGGGTACAGGCCGGCCTCATCTTTACAGAGTGCCAGTAATGCCTTCCAGCCGGAGGCCTGAATGCCCGGCACTACGATACCAACGACCGCATTGCCGCGCGCACGGTTCAGCACGGCCTGCCGGTCGGCATCAAAGGCAGCAACATCCAGGTGACAATGACTGTCAATCAGCTCCATCAAACACATTGTATGTTCTTGTAGCACTCAAACACAGTCGTTTTCTGGTATGTTTTCAAACATGAATACAACCGACCCGGACCTCGAACGCCGCTTTGCCGGCATCGGCCGCCTCTACGGCAAGCAGGCACTGACAAGATTCGCGCACGCGCATGTCTGTGTACTGGGTATTGGTGGCGTGGGCTCCTGGGCGGCCGAAGCGCTGGCACGTAGCGCCATTGGTCAACTTACGCTGGTCGACCTGGACCATGTCGCCGAGTCCAACGTCAACCGCCAACTGCACGCACTGACCGACACCCTGGGCATAGCCAAGGTACAGGTGATGGCCGGGCGTATTCAACAAATCAACCCGGCCTGCAAAGTCACGGCCATTGAAGAATTCCTCACGGTTGAAAACCTCAACACCCTGATGGCAGAAAGATTTGATTACATCATCGACTGCATTGACGGCTTTCGCACCAAGGCCCGGCTGATCGCTTACTGCAGAAGCAACAAATATCGCATCATTACCGTGGGAGGCGCCGGCGGCCAGACAGATCCAACCCGCATCAGGGTTGCCGATCTCAGTCGCACCGAACATGACGCCCTGTTTTCCAAGACCCGCAAACTGTTACGACAGGAATACGGCTTCCCGACCAACCTGCAGCGGCGCTTTGACATCCCCTGTGTTTATTCCATGGAACAACCCGTGTTCCCGACTAAAGATGGCGAGGTGGGCCCCGGAAAACCGGCTGCAGAAACTGTCGGTGACCTGAGCTGTGCGGGTGGCCTGGGATCTGCGATGACGGTGACGGCCAGCTTCGGACTGGTAGCCGCCGCCCATGTCCTGGGAAAATTAAAGAGCCAGGAGCCTGCGAAATCCGGGCTACAGGAAACCAGCCTTCCGACAGGCTAGTAACGAACCGCGGGGGTTTCTATTTTGAGTCCATTGGAGCGCGACATGATATACAGTCCCAG
>JASJGW010000358.1:0-2983 GCA_033791305.1 Gammaproteobacteria bacterium
GTGGGTTGGCAAGGCATTGATCGTTGACTTCAAGATCTTTAATGGTGGTCCGGGTTCGCATCATTATCACACTATATGTTGATCCAGCTCATATCGGTCTCCGGATCGGTCGGCCAGAATTGTTTCTCTCCTGGCCGGTAAGGCGCTGGCAGCTATAGTGAGTTGATTTACTGCATGGCACAGAAAAAGAACAGTCATGGCGAGACGGCAGCACAACTGCTTGACCCATTCGGCAGAAGCATTGACTACCTGCGCCTGTCGGTCACCGACAAGTGCAATCTGCGCTGTTTCTACTGTCTGCCGGAGGGCTTCAAGGGGTTCGAGGAGCCGCAGCACTGGCTGCGCTTTGATGAAGTCGAGCGTGTCATCGGCGCCTTTGCGGAACTGGGCGTCAGCCGGGTTCGATTGACCGGCGGTGAGCCCCTGGTGCGCCGGGACCTGCCGCAGCTGGCCGCGGGCCTGGCGGCATTGCCCGGACTCGACGACCTTTCCTTGAGTACCAATGCCACCCTGTTGTCGCGGCATGCGGCGGCACTGAGGGAGGCGGGCGTATCGCGTATCAATGTCAGCCTGGATAGCCTGCGGCCCGGTCGTTTTGCAAAGATTACCGGCGGTAAACTGCAGCCGGTCCTGAATGGCCTGATGAGTGCAAAGGCTGCCGGCTTTGCACCGATCAAGATCAATATGCTGGCGCTGAAAGACCTCAACGAGGACGAGTTCGAGGACATGGTCGAGTTCTGCCTTGAACACGGCTTCACACTACGTTTTATCGAGACCATGCCGATGGGTACACCCGGACGCAACGCAAGTCAATATTACATGGACCTGGGCACCGTCAAGCAACGCCTGGCGCAACGCTTCGAACTGATTCCTGGTGTCATGCCGGGTGGTGGCCCGGCACGCTACGTCCAGGTTAAGGGTACCGAGCTGCGTATTGGTTTTATTACACCCATGTCGCAACACTTCTGTGAGACATGTAACCGGGTCCGCCTGTCCGTGGATGGCACCCTGTACCTGTGTCTCGGCCAGGAGCATAAATATGAGCTGCGTCCACTGCTGAGAAGCGGCATCAGTGATGAGGGATTGCAAGAAGCGATTTATGAAGCCATTGCTCTGAAACCTGAACGACATGAATTCAATGAAAATCCGGGGCAGATAGTGCGCTTCATGAGCATGACCGGCGGGTAAAACATCATGTGGCTACTCGACCCCTCGATTTCACTCTGGTTACTGGTGTTCGTTGCCATCATGGCAATACTCTATTCATCGGTGGGGCATGGCGGTGCCTCTGGCTATCTCTCGGCCATGGCGCTGTTCGGTCTGGAGCCTGCAATGATGAAGCCGGCTGTACTGACCATGAATATCTTCGTGACCATGCTGGTCCTGTGGCGGTTCTCCCGGACTGGCCCGTTCAACTGGCACCTGTTCTGGCCGTTTGCCGTGGCCGCGGTTCCGATGGCATTCATCGGTGGCGCGCACATTATCAATTCCAGTGTCTACCGCGTCATGGTCGGACTGGCACTGCTGTTAGCGATGTGGCGGCTGTTGTGGGAAGGTAATGACAGTGACTGTATTCAGTCACCGGCGTTGTGGGTCGCACTGCCGGTTGGTGCTGTACTCGGACTGGTGTCGGGCCTGACCGGCGTTGGTGGTGGAATCTTTCTCAGCCCGTTGTTGTTGCTGTTTCACTGGAGCAGCATGCGCGGCAGCGTCGCGATTGCTGCCGCCTTCATCCTGCTGAATTCCATTGCGGGGCTGGCTGGTTATGCCACTACGGCAACGCATTGGCCGGCCGGGATCCCGGTGTTGGTGATTATCGCAATGCTGGGTGGCCTGATCGGTGCGGAACTGGGCGCGCGTCGCCTGGCGCCGAGTCACCTGCGCTAGGCGCTGGCCGTGGTACTGGCGGTTGCCGGTGCCAAGATGATCGCCACCGCCTAACACACGCCGATATTTTCCAGTTAGTTAATTTTGACCAGGTAAAAAAGAATCAGACTGACGACAATCCAGGCCACCGGATAGATAACCAGCAAGCGGAAGAAGTCGGCACGTAACTTCTTCCGCTTGTTACGCGCCTGCTCCTGTACAGCCATTACTCCCTCCTCATGATTCGACGTTGACGGTCGAGCGCGCCACACATACGTGCGAACAGGTTACCATCAAGGGCTTGCTGGTGCAGATCTGCACGATCTTTCCGCAGTCGTCTCAGGCCGGCGTCTTTGGCTGCGCCACCAGGAGATGTCTTGAGTCTTCAGGCTGCAATAAAACGCTTTTGTGCTTGATCCAAGTCAAGGACACATGCTGTGTTTATGTGTACGTTTAACGGTCCAATAATAAAGATTACAAAAGCAGTACTGGCATGCAATAGGCAGGGCATGTCCGGTCGGTCTGCTTTTTTCCGACCAGTTCAACACGCTTGTGTGCCGGCAACCGGCGCATGAGGATTGGAATCCATAAGGGGGTCAGTCAAGATGAGACACTTTCGATTCGTATTCTCCATACTATGCGGGGCCATGTTATTTGTCGGTCAGCTCAATCTGGCAACGGCAGCGGAAACGAAGACCAAGCAGCTGGATGTAGACCAGCTTGCGCACAAGGACTGCCTGGGTTGTCATGTGTCGGTTACACCCGGCATCGTCAAGCAGCACCTTGACAGCCCGCATGCCAATCCCAAGACATCCGAAGAAGTCCGTTGTCATGATTGTCACGGCGAAGACCACAAGACCATGGATGATTTCGCCAAGGCAGAGATGCCGACGGCCGAGACCTGCGGGGAGTGTCACAAGAAAAAACTGAAAGAACACAGGCAGGGCAAGCACAATCTGGCCTGGATGGTCATGAAATCCCAGATTGCCTGGCATGGTCAGCCAGGGGCCATTACAGAACAGGGCTACCGTGGCTGCTCCGGATGCCACAAAATTGGTGAAAAAGGCCTGATGGGTGTCACAGACGGCAATGCAGAGGCCATCAAAAGTGACGGTGG
>JASJGW010000359.1:0-3908 GCA_033791305.1 Gammaproteobacteria bacterium
GCATTTGCGATGGCGCAGCAGGATGTTCGCTATTACCTGAACGGTTTAATGCTGGAGCCTGTCAGTGGCACCCTGCGTGCAGTCGCAACTGACGGACACCGTCTTGCAATGTGTGAACTGATGGTTGATGTTGATGATGGCATCGACCAGCAAGTCATCGTGCCACGCAAGGGGGTACAGGAGTTACAACGTTTGCTGGAACAGAAAGATGCGGACATACAGCTGGAAATTGGCAGCAACCATATTCGTATCATCACCGATGAACTGCGTTTTACCTCCAAGCTCATTGATGGCCGTTTCCCTGATTATCAACGCGTCATGCCAAAAAATGCTGACAAGCGCCTGATGGTTAACCGGGATCTGTTGCGCCAGGCATTAACGCGTACATCAATTCTCTCAAACGAGAAATATCGTGGTATACGTATGGAAATATCTGAAAATAACATTAAAATTCAATCATATAACCAAGAGCAAGAAGAGGCGGTTGAAGAAATTGATGCGCACTATGACAACGAAGACATCGTCATAGGTTTCAATGTGACGTACTTGCTGGATGTGTTGAATGTCATCGACACCGATGAGGTCGAGATGTTTTTAAGTGATGGCAACAGCAGTGCCCTGATCAATAAACCAGGTCACATTGACTGCCGTTACGTGGTCATGCCAATGCGACTCTAGTGTGGTGTCCCGCAGTGAGTAATGTGGGCTAGAGATCCTTGCCACACTTTCACTACACGTTACTCGTTACACCACACTAGCCATGGGATTACAGTCGCTGGATATCTGTAATTTTCGCAATATAGAAACAGCCTCCCTTGCATTTTCACCCGGACTGAATCTCATCTCAGGAGAGAATGAGGCTGGCAAGACCGGCCTGCTTGAAGCCATCTATTGTTTGGGACGGGTACGATCTTTTCGTACCCATGTATCTGCGGAACCTATTCGGGACAGGCAATCCTCTTTTCGACTGGTTGGTCGGGTTGTGTCGTCTGAGGGCCGGCAGATTCCGATTGGTATAGAGCGGCAGCGGAGTGATCTTGAAGTCCATCTCGATGGACAGCCTATACGACGCCTCTCGGATTTGGCGGGCAGTTTCCCGGTGCAGGTGATGAGTGGCGATACGTCCACTATTTTGCGCGGTGGTCCACGTTACCGGCGGCAGACACTGGACTGGGCTCTGTTCCACGTGGAACAGAGCTATCGGGAAGTCTGGCAGCGATATACCCGTGCGCTCCGACAGCGCAATGCCGCACTTCGTGCGCACATGCCAGTGAAGCAGATTACGACCTGGGACGCAGAGTTGCTGGACGCTGCCCTGCAACTAGATGCGTTCCGGCGCAGCTATCTTGAAATGCTCGAGCCACACCTGCAGTCAGCGATGAAGCAGTTGTTAGCGGACCAGACGTTGATCCTGCGCTATCAACCTGGTTGGCCGGTGACTGTCTCTCTGCCTGAGGCACTGTCACAGTCGCTGGAAAAAGACCTAGGGCAGGGATTTACTCAATGTGGTCCACACAGGTCAGATTTTACATTACTGGTTAACGGGCAGGGCGTGGCCTCCCACTGTTCACGTGGGCAGCAGAAGGTGCTCATTGTCAGCTTTATGCTGGCACAGGTACAACTGCAACAGGAAATGTCTGTAGCGATGGGTGCCTTCTTGCTGGACGATTTGACCAGCGAACTGGATCGTCGGCATCAGGGGCGAGTGTTGTCGGCGCTGCATGATTTAAACAGCCAGGTGTTTGTTTCGACCATAGATGCTGATGCGGTTGATACTGCGGGCTGGCAGGATGCAAAAAAGTTTCACGTGGAACATGGCGACGTACAGGAAGTGGTATAATCCCGCCCTTTACGCGCGCTGGGCGCGGATAATAGCTAACGACTATTCAGGACAGCAAAAATGGCCGAAGAAAACGCATATAACTCCTCAAATATTACAGTTTTAAAGGGCCTGGATGCAGTACGTAAGCGCCCCGGGATGTACATAGGCGACACTGACGATGGCACGGGACTGCACCATATGGTGTTTGAGGTCGTTGATAATTCCATTGATGAGGCGCTGGCAGGACATTGCAGTGAAATTACCGTCACACTGCATAGCGATAACTCGGTCTCGGTGAGCGACGACGGCCGCGGCATCCCGGTGGATCTGCACTCGGAAGAGGGGATTTCCGCAGCGGAGGTCATTATGACCGTACTGCATGCGGGTGGTAAGTTTGATGACAACTCCTACAAGGTATCCGGTGGACTCCACGGTGTAGGAGTATCAGTGGTGAATGCGCTGTCTGAAACGCTGATGCTCAAGATCCAGCGGGATGGCAGGATATACACGCAAACCTACAACATGGGGGAGCCGGCAGCGCCACTGGAGGATATCGGAGAGACAGAGCGAACGGGTACTGAAATACGTTTCAAACCCAGTGATGTCATCTTCACTGGCACCGAATACCATTACGATATTCTTGCGAAACGACTGAGAGAATTATCATTCCTGAATTCCGGCGTGCGGATTCGATTGACGGATAAGCGCAACGACAAGGAAGATGTTTTTGAATACCAGGGCGGTATCAAGGCCTTCGTGGAGCATTTGAACCGGAAGAAAACGCCGCTCCATCCCACGGTGTTCTATTTTAGCAGCGAGAAGGATGATGTCGGTGTAGAGTTAGCCATGCAGTGGAATGACTCCTACCAGGAAAATATCTTTTGCTTTACCAACAATATTCCACAACGTGATGGCGGTACGCACCTTGCCGGTTTTCGCGGGGCACTTACCCGCACACTCAACCAGTACATGGAAAAAGAAGGCATGATGCGGAAGGCCAAGGTAACGGCCACTGGTGATGATGCCCGGGAAGGGTTGACCGCTGTCTTATCCGTCAAGGTACCAGACCCAAAGTTTTCGTCCCAGACGAAGGAGAAGCTGGTGTCCTCCGAGATCAAGGGCATTGTTGAGTCTACGGTCGGTGAAAAATTCCACAGCTACCTGATGGAATGTCCTGCAGAAGCCAAGGGTATTACCAGCAAGATTATTGATGCCGCCCGTGCCCGCGAAGCGGCGCGCAAGGCGCGTGAGATGACGCGACGCAAGGGTGCACTCGATATCGCGGGTCTGCCGGGTAAACTGGCAGATTGTCAGGAGCGCGATCCGGCGTTATCAGAACTGTTCCTGGTGGAGGGTGATTCCGCCGGCGGTTCTGCCAAGCAGGGCCGGGACCGTCGCACCCAGGCCATCCTGCCGCTCAAGGGCAAGATCCTGAACGTTGAGAAAGCGCGCTTTGACAAGATGCTTTCCTCTGTGGAGGTGGGGACCCTGATTACAGCGCTGGGTTGTGGCATCGGCCGCGAGGAATTCAATGCCGATAAACTGCGCTACCACCGGATTATCATCATGACGGATGCCGATGTGGATGGCTCCCATATACGCACCCTGTTGTTAACTTTTTTCTACCGGCAGATGCATGAACTGATCGAGCGTGGCTATGTTTATATTGCCCAGCCGCCGCTCTATAAAATAAAAAAAGGTAAGCAAGAACAATATGTTAAGGATGATTTTGCGTTAAATGCGCTGCTACTTTCAGGGGCTGTCAACAAGGCACAATTATATGTGAATCCCGAGGCGCCACCGCTGTCAGGGCCCGCACTGGAAACCCTGGCAAACGAATACATGGTGGTCATGGCAGCGATTCGCCGACAGGCACGCCGTTACGAGAGCGAGCTGCTGGAGAAGATGATTTACATGTCCCTGCTCGACGATACGAATTTGCAGAATGTGGAGACAGTATCAGCCTGGTTTACCGAGCTGGTTGAACGGGTGAATGCCGGCTTGAGTAGTGGCCAACGTTATGAGTGCGCGGTTAAACCAGGTGATGAAGATCAAACCTTCGTGGCAAAGGTCAGCAAGTGGACCC